>JAFZDQ010000038.1 GCA_017561085.1 Lachnospiraceae bacterium | reverse complement strand
TTTGAAATATTATCTGAGGGGACTTGGAATCGGTATTGCCGTGACTGCCATTATTTTGGGGGCCGGCAGAGGAAAAGAAACCTTAAGCGATGCAGAAATTAAACAACGGGCAGCGCAACTTGGTATGGTAGAACAAAGCGGATTGCTTTCCGAGCGGGAAGAACCGGCCAAAGAACCCGAGGCTGATAAAGAGCCTGTTGAGACCGAGGAACCTGAAGTAACTCCGGAGCCGGAAGAAATCGAGGAGCCGACCGAGGAACCTGAAGTCACTCCGGAGCCGGAAGAAATCAAGGAGCCCACAGCGGAACCTACAGAAGCGCCCACCAAGGAACCCACCCCCGAGCCGACGGAAGAATCGTCCGTAGAGCCGACCATAGAGCCGGAAGATGCGAAGGAAACAGAAGAGCCTGACTTATCAGCGGAATGGTGTATCATATCCGTTAATCCCGGAGATGGTTCATTAACCGTATGCAAACGCTTAGAGGAAGCGGGGCTGATTACATCAGCAACAGCTTATGATTCTTATATGAATGAAAAAGGGTATGATAAAAAATTACAGGTGGGAACCTTTAAAATTCCGAAGGGAACTGAGCCGGAGGAAATTGCCCTGATATTAATGAAGAAACGTTAATTGCATATTATATGAAAAAACTCTTTCATATCACGAAAAAACCCCTTGCATAAGGGGTTTTGCTGTGTTATAATCAATGCGTTGTGGTATGCCCGCATGAAACTATAAAACACGCGCGCTTTTAGTCTGCCGGTGCTTCAAAGCTCGGGAGTTGGCAGAAGAGTGAAGGGCGCGGAAGCTTAACCAAATGGAGGTAGAAACATGAGCGTTATTTCAATGAAACAGTTATTAGAAGCAGGTGTTCATTTCGGACATCAGACCAGAAGATGGAACCCTAAGATGGCTCCTTACATCTTCACAGAAAGAAATGGTATCCACATCATCGACTTACAGAAGTCTGTAGGAAAAGTTGATGAAGCTTACAGAGCAATTTTTGAAATTGCTGCACAGGGCGGAACCATCCTTTTCGTAGGTACCAAGAAGCAGGCTCAGGATGCTGTTAAGACAGAAGCTGAACGTTGCGGTATGTACTATGTAAACGAAAGATGGTTAGGTGGTATGCTTACCAACTTCAAGACCATCCAGAGCAGAATTGAAAGATTAAAAGCAATCGAAACCATGTCTGAAGACGGTACATTCGATGTTCTTCCCAAGAAGGAAGTTATTGCACTTAAGAAAGAATGGGAAAAGCTTGAAAAGAACCTTGGCGGTATCAAGACCATGACAAGAATTCCCGATGCTATTTTTGTAGTAGATCCTAAGAAAGAAAAAATCTGCGTACAGGAAGCACACAATCTCGGAATTACATTAATCGGTATCGGTGATACCAACTGTGATCCTGAAGAATTAGACTTCATCATCCCCGGTAACGATGATGCTATCAGAGCGGTTAAATTAATCGTTGCTAAGATGGCTGACGCTGTTATCGAAGCAAACCAGGGTGAAGAAGCTATCACTGCAGAAGTTGCTGAAGCAGTAGTTGAAACTGAAGCTACCGATATCGAAGAAGTAGCAGATGCTGAATAATTTGATTTGTAACCATAATACTGATTTTCATATAATTGGAGGAAAATAAAAATGGCTAACATTACAGCAGCAATGGTAAAAGAATTAAGAGAAATGACCGGCGCAGGTATGATGGATTGTAAGAAAGCACTCAACGAATGTGATGGAAATATGGATGCAGCCGTAGATTTCTTAAAGAAGAGCGGCGCAGCTAAAATGGAAAAGAAAGCTTCCAGAATCGCTGCAGAAGGTATCGCACGTGTTGCAGTGAAGGATAATGAAGCAGTTGTTGCAGAAGTTAACTCTGAAACAGACTTCGTTGCTAAGAATGAAACTTTCCAGGAGTTCGTTCAGTTAGTAGCAGACAGTGCTCTTGCTTCCGGTTTAAACGGTGGTAAGAACGGTGAAGATATCGAAGCACTTCTCGGCATGAACGGCCTTAACGAAGTATTAATTGAAAAGACAGCTACAATCGGTGAAAAATTATCCGTACGTAGATTTGAAAAGGTTACCGGTGATTGTGTAGCAAGTTACATTCACGCTGGCGGAAAGATTGGCGTATTGGTAGCAGGTACAGGTGCAAGTGATGATGCTACAAAGGAAGCACTTTCTAATATCGCTATGCAGATTGCAGCTATGAATCCTCAGTATATCAGCAGAGCAGATATTTCTGAAGATGAAATGGCTAAGATGCGTGAAATTACCGTTGACAGTGCACTGAATGATCCTGCTTCTCTTCCTAAGCCCATTCAGAATGAATTATATGCAAAAGTTGAAGCAGAAAACTTATTCTCTGCAGAAGATCTTGCAATTCTTGCGGAAAAGAAGAATGACAAGTATTTATACAACTTCTTATCCAAAGAAGCAATCGCTAAGCTTGGCGAACTTGCTATGGCAGGTAAGGATGCATATGTTGAAAACAAGATTTTCTCCGGTTTAGTAGAAGGACGTATTTCTAAGCAGGTAAAAGAAATCAGTCTTCTTGATCAGGCTTATGTTAAGGCAGAAGACGGAAAGCAGACAGTAGCTGCTTACCTTGCATCTGTAAACAAAGCTCTTACAATCGCTAAGTTCGTTCGTTTCGAAGTTGGCGAAGGTATGGAAAAGAAAGTTGATGACTTCGCAGCAGAAGTTGCAGCTCAGGCTGGTTTATAAGAACAATCAGAATTATAAGATTAGGCCCGGTATTTATACCGGGTCTTTTTTATGCGCAGCTCGCGGAGAGGAAGATGTCGCGTCGCGACCCGCTCGCGCGCGAAACTTGCGCTCAAGCGCAAGTTTTATCAGAAACAGCTCGCGGAAAGGAAGATGTCGCGTCGCGACCCGCTCGCGCGCGGAGACTCCTGTGTACAGGAGTCTTCTTTTTTGTCTTTAGTACAAAAAGACTCTTTAAAAGTAGCATTTGTTATGATACAATAGGAAAGTGATGAGGCATGTATTGCAGTGGCTTATACCAAAGAAAAGGAGTTTGTGTTCATGGCGGATACCGCAGCCCGGAGGAAACGGATTAATCGCTTGAAAAAAATCATACTGGGCAGTATCGTACTTGCAATCATAATACCTGTTATGATATCCGTATTTCTTGGTTATAAGGTCAATCTTTTGTCTCGAAATATAGAAGAACTGGAGATTAGGTTGTCCGAGGCGCAAAGTGCCGAAAGCCAAAAGGATGTAGGTGTTTTTGCGACTGCCTATGTGGAAGAATCGCCAAGGGAAGTAGCTCCTGAGGAAGTGGTGAAAGCAGAACCGGCTCCGGTGACGGATCAGACAGAAGGAAAAAGGGTTTACCTTACGTTTGATGACGGACCAAGCAGTAATACAGCTGAGATTTTGGATATTCTGAAAGCATATGATGTGAAGGCAACCTTCTTTGTTATCGGTAAAACGGATGAGGCATCCAAGGCACTTTATCAAAGAATTGTTGAAGAAGGGCATACCTTGGGGATGCATTCCTACAGCCACAAATATGAAGAAATTTATGCTTCCGAGGAGGCTTTTGCGGCAGACTTACAGAATCTGCAGGAATATCTGTATGAGGTGACCGGCGTTTGGCCCAGGTATTACAGATTTCCGGGCGGCAGTTCTAATAAGGTCAGTAAGGCGGATATGCACCGGCTGATTGCTTTTTTGGATGAAAAGGATATTACTTATTTTGATTGGAATATCGCATCGGGAGATGCGGTAAGCGGATATATTTCAAAGGATGCAATTGTGAAGAATTGCACCCGGAGCATCGGAACCTATAATGATAGTATGATTTTGTTGCATGATGCGGCAGAGAAGGATACTACGGTAGAGGCACTTCCGGAAATCATTGCTGCGATCAGGATGAAAGGGGATTTTACCTTTTTGCCGATATCGGATGAAACACCCAAGGTCCAGCATGTTAAAGGAAACAATGAAATTTCAAATATAAAAAATGAATCATAAACGGAGGATAAAAAAAATGGGCTTTTTCTCAGATTTAAAGGAAGACTTATCACAGGCAGTAAATGAACTGATGCCTGATGATGAACTGATGACGGAAAAAATAGAGACAGAAGAAGTAGAAACAGATGAAGTACAGGAAGCAGAGGCTGAAACCGTAAACGGTTTTGATGCCGATTTAAGTGCGATGCTTGACAAGGTAGAAGAAGAATCTTATGTTCAGGAAGAAGAGATTTATGTAGCACCTGTTACCGCACCCGTAAAAACAGAAATGGCTGTAAATACTTCCAAACGTGTTATGGATGAAACTTCCGTAATTACAGAGAGTATGATCATTAACGGTAACCTTGCAACAGAAGGCGGCCTTGATATCAGAGGAAGCATTGTGGGTAATGTGGAAGCACTTGGTAAGTTAAACATCAATGGTGTTATCCAGGGTAATTCCCAGGCTGCTGAAATTTATGCAGAGAATGCCAAGATTACCGGTGAACTTCGCAGCAGCGGCAGCATTAAGGTTGGACAGAGCACCGTTATTATCGGTAATGTATACGCTACCAGTGCAGTGATTGCCGGTGCAATCAAAGGTGATATCGATGTAAAGGGTCCTGTTATTTTAGATTCTTCCGCAATTGTAATGGGTGATATCAAATCCAAATCCGTACAGATTAACAATGGTGCGGTTATCGAAGGTATGTGTTCACAGTGCTATGCAGAAGTGAACCCTACATCCTTCTTCGAAGAATTGAAAAAAATGAAATAGGAAGGCTGAAAAAATGCAGAGAATTTTACTGAAATTAAGTGGCGAGGCATTAGCCGGAGAAAAGAAAACAGGCTTTGATGAGGAAACCGTAAGAAAGGTTGCCCTTCAGGTAAAGCAGCTGGTGGATGACGGGATACAGGTAGGTATCGTTACCGGCGGCGGAAACTTCTGGAGAGGACGTACCAGTGAGAATATTGACAGAACCAAAGCAGACCAGATCGGAATGCTTGCGACGGTTATGAATTGTATTTATGTATCCGAGATTTTCAGAAGCGTGGGAATGAAGACAGCAGTTCTGACTCCCTTTGAATGCGGTTCTTTTACCAAGTTGTTTTCAAAGGACAGAGCAAATAAATATTTTTCCAAGGGAATGGTAGTTTTCTTTGCAGGAGGAACCGGTCATCCGTATTTCTCAACAGATACAGGAGTTGTGCTTCGTGCCGTAGAGGTGGATGCAGAAGTAATTCTTCTTGCGAAATCCATTGATGGTGTATATGACAGTGACCCCAAGGATAATCCGCAGGCGAAGAAATATGATGAAGTATCTATTGATGAAGTAATTGCCAAGAATCTTCAGGTTGTAGATATGACAGCCTCCATTCTTGCCAGAGATAACAAAATGCCTATGTGGGTATTTGGATTAAATGAAGAAAACAGTATTGTAAATACCATGAACGGTAAGTTTAACGGTACCAAAGTGACAGTATAGCAGAAAGGGAAGGAATACTATGGACGAGAGAATTAAAGTATACGAAGAAAAAATGCAGAAGACTTATGAACACTTAGAAAGTGATTATCTGGGAATCAGGGCAGGACGTGCCAATCCTCACGTATTAGACAAATTACGTGTGGATTATTACGGAACTCCCACACCCATCCAGCAGGTAGGTAACGTAACCGTTCCCGAAGCAAGAATGATTCAGATTGCACCTTGGGAAAAATCCTTAATCAGAGAAATCGAAAAAGCGATTATGGCATCCGATATCGGTATTACACCTTCCAATGACGGTTCTGTAATCCGTTTGGTATTCCCCGAACTGACAGAAGAGCGCAGAAAAGATTTAGTAAAGGATGTAAAGAAAAAAGCGGAAGAATGTAAGGTAGCAATCAGAAATATCAGACGTGATGGTAATGATGCATTCAAGAAGCTTGCAAAGGAAATTTCTGAGGATGAAGTGAAGCAGTTAGAAGAAGAATTACAGAAAATTACAGACAAGTTTATCAAAGAAGCAGATAAGCTTATGGAAGCAAAATCCAAAGAAATTCTTACCGTATAAAAACATGACAGGGAGGGGCAGGCGATTAATATTTAGTCGTAGTGCCCCTTTTTATGCGCAGCTCGCAGAAAGGAAGATGTCGCGCCGCGACCCGCTCGCGCGCGAAACTTGCGCAGCGCGCAAGTTTTATCAGAAGCAGCTCGCATTATTAAAGGAGAAAAGGGATGGCAGAGGTAGCAGATTTAAAAATACCACAGCATGTGGCGATTATTTTAGATGGTAACGGAAGATGGGCAAAGCGAAAAGGCATGCCCAGAAATTACGGACATGTGCAGGGCGCTAAGACCGTGGAAGTGATTTGTGAAGAAGCGTACAAAATGGGAATTCAGTATCTGACGGTTTATGCATTCAGTACCGAAAATTGGAACCGTCCCGCTGATGAAGTGGAAGCTTTAATGAAGCTGCTTAGGAACTATATGAAGACCTGTTTAAGTACGGCAAAGAAAAACCGGATGTGTGTCCGTGTTATTGGTGATAAAACAGGACTTGACGATGATATCAGACAGCGGATTTTGGAATTGGAGGAAGCAACCAAGGAAAATGACGGTTTACATTTCCAGATTGCCCTTAATTACGGCGGCAGGGATGAACTAGTGCGCGCAGTAAAGGATATTGCTGCTAAGGCAGTAGCCGGAGAGGTGGATGTGGATTCCATCAATGAGCAGTTATTAAATGATGCGTTGGATACCAAAGGAATCCCGGACCCTGATTTACTGATCAGAACCTGTAACGAGCAGAGAATTTCCAACTTTTTGTTATGGCAGCTTGCTTATACAGAGTTTTATTTTACCGAAATTGCGTGGCCTGATTTTTCAAAAGAGGAACTTTTGAAAGCAGTAGAAGCATATAATCGTAGAGACAGAAGGTATGGCCGTATAGAGGAGGAATAAGGGATGTTAACGCGTGTGATAAGTGGTGCGATATTGGTTGTGGCAGCATTAATAACCATACTCACCGGAGGATACTTTCTGGTGGCGGTACTGATGATACTTTCCTTTATCGGATACTATGAATTGTTAAAGGCCTGTAAGGTTTGTAAAGAAAAGGAACAAAATGCACTGGTAGTAGCAGGTGTAATCGGTATCGGTGTTTATTATTTGCTGATGATGTTTGTACAAGATAGAATCTGGTTGTTTTTAACAATTCTCATGATACTGGTTGTATTTATGTTTATTTATGTATTTACCTTCCCTAAGTATCATGCAGAGCAGATTATGACTGCTTTTTTCAGTGTAGTGTATGCACCGGTCATGTTATCTTGCATTTATTTGGTAAGAAGTCTGCCATATGGGGAATACTCTGTATGGATGATATTTATCAGCTCCTGGGTATGCGATACCTGTGCATACTTTGTAGGTGTTTTATTTGGGAAGCATAAAATGTCACCCCATTTAAGTCCCAAGAAATCCATAGAGGGAGCAATTGGCGGTGTAGCAGGCTCTGCAATAGCAGGTGCTTTATACGGCGCTCTGATAGTAGCGCCTGTTATGGGCAATCCTAATGTAATATGGGCATTTGCCGTAATTAGTGCGGTAGGTGCAGTGATTTCACAAATCGGTGATTTAGCGGCATCCGCAATTAAGAGAAATCACGATATTAAGGATTACGGCAAGCTGATTCCGGGACATGGCGGAATTATGGATCGTTTTGACAGTGTGATTTTTACGGCCCCCATGATTTATTTACTGGTTCTTTTACTGGTTCGCGCTTAAACGGAAGAGACATTTAAATGGCAGAAATACTTAAAAAGAGGTAGCGATATGAGTTTTATGAAAAAGATAGGTGTTATGGGCTCTACAGGCTCTATTGGTACCCAGACACTGGAAATTGTCCGTGCAAATCCTGATATGCAGGTGGTTGCCCTTGCAGCCGGCAGTAACGTGGATTTGATGGAAAAACAGGTAAGGGAGTTTAAGCCTTCCTTATGTGTGATGTGGAAGGAAGAGGCTGCGAAGGAACTGAAGATGCGCCTTTGTGATATGCAGATTACCGTGCTTTCCGGTATGGAAGGACTTTTGGAGATGGCGGTACTTCCGGAAATGGAATATCTCGTAACCGCTATTGTGGGAATGATCGGACTGCGTCCCACGATTGCAGCAATTAAAGCAGGGAAGAAAATCGCCCTTGCCAACAAAGAAACCCTGGTAACGGCCGGACATATCATTATGCCCCTGGCGGCAGAGTGCGGTGTGCCGATTTTGCCGGTAGACAGTGAGCATAGTGCCATTTATCAGTCTATGAACGGTGAAAATACAAAGCAGATTAAGAAGATTTTACTTACTGCATCCGGCGGTCCTTTCCGCGGGAAAAAGAGAGAAGAACTTTTGAATATTACGGTTGAGGATGCCCTGAAACATCCCAACTGGGCTATGGGACAAAAGATTACCATTGATTCCGCAACCCTGGTAAATAAAGGTTTGGAAGTTATTGAAGCAAAGTGGCTTTTTGGAATGGAACCTGAGAATATTCAGGTAATCATCCATCCCCAGAGCATCATTCATTCCATGGTAGAATATGTGGACGGCGCCGTTATTGCGCAGCTCGGTACGCCGGATATGAAGTTGCCCATCCAGTATGCCCTGACTTATCCTGACAGAAGACCCTTAGAAGGAAAGAAACTGGATTTTTATGAACTTGCATCCATGACCTTTGAAAAGCCTGATACAGAGACCTTCCGCGGTCTTTCCATGGCTTTTGAGGCCCTGAAAGCAGGCGGTAGTATGCCTACCGTTTATAATGCGGCAAATGAGAAAGCAGTCAGCTTATTTTTGAACAGAAAGATTAAATTCCTGGAAATCTATGATTTAATTCAGGGAGCCATGGAGAATCACAAGGTAATTGCAAATCCCGTGGTAGAAGAAATACTGGCAGCAGAAGCCGAGGCTTACGAGTATATTGACAGGATCAGGAGGTCATAATTTGGCAGTATCAATTCTTTTATTTATTATCATTTTTTGCGTGATTGTCGTGTCCCATGAATTCGGACATTTTATCGTGGCAAAGAAAAACGGAATTAAAGTAAATGAATTCTTTATCGGTATGGGCCCCACCCTTTTGTCCTTTGAAAAGGGTGGTACGAAATATTCGGTGAAGCTTTTACCCATAGGCGGTGCCTGTGTATTTGAAGGTGAGGATGGTCTGAAATCCGAAGAGGGAGATTTTTCAGAGGGTGCCTTTCCCAATGCACCGGTTTTTGTCAGAATCGCTACGGTATTTGCCGGTCCCTTATTTAATTTTATTACCGCATATATCATGGCAATTGTGATTGTCTGGGCGTGCGGTGTGTGTCTGCCGGTGGTTTATGATGTGACAGACGGAGGACAGGCGCAAGCAGCCGGTATTCAGGCCGGCGACGTGATTACCCGTATGGATGGCAAAAAGATTCATATGTGGGAGCAGGTTTCCCTGATTTCCTTAACCAACCAGGGAGAGCCCATTGATTTGGAATATGAGCGTGATGGTGAGAAGTATGAAGTGACCGTTCAGCCGGCATTCAGTCAGGAGGATAACCGTTATTATGTAGGCCTGCAGGGCCGTGGAGAGATTATCTCATGTACCCCGCTGCAGGTATTTAAATACGGATATCACACCATGGAATACATGGTCCAATATACCATCAAAAGTTTATCCATGCTGGTTCAGGGACAATTATCTAAAGATGATGTTTCCGGTCCTGTGGGTATGGTGATGATTGTTGATGAGACCTATGATGCGGTGAAAGAAACCGGTATGGTAAACGTGATTTTAAATATGATGAATATTGCGCTGATTTTGTCCGTGAACCTGGGGATCCTGAATTTACTTCCGCTGCCGGCACTTGACGGCGGACGTTTGGTATTTTTGCTGATAGAAGCAATCAGAGGCAAACCAATCCCGCCCGAAAAGGAAGGAATGGTGCATTTAGGCGGAATGTTAGCACTTATGATATTAATGGCAATTGTATTATTTAACGATATTACGAAGCTATTTTAATAGAATTAAGAAAAAGAAATAAGAATCCTATACAAAGTTACTAAAAAGTAAATTTGGTAATTTTGTATAATGGATTCTTTTTTTCTTTTGTTCTATAATGAGCAGACAGTGGTTTGGCTGTTATCATTTTTCATTGATATTCTTTTTGCATTCAATGATATTCTTTTATTTTTCACATCTTGGGGCAGGTCCCCGTGTTTTCACATTTTATGAATCAAAAGTTAGAGGAAAGGAGTACTGTTTGAATATTATTTCAGGGATTTATTGGGATAAAGGCAGGCAGGAGCAGAATCAGGATTCGCTTTTGGTAGAGCAGGTACTTACCAAAAGAGGAAGGATACTTTTAGCAGTTGTAAGCGACGGTATCGGTTCCCTGAAAGAAGGAGAGACTGCAAGCGGATTTGTGATAGAAAGGATGCGGCAGTGCTTTTATCAGGAATTGCTTCCCCTTATCCGGAAGAAAAGAAGCATAAAAGACATTCGGAAATGCTTTTTGCGAAATATTTATATGTTAAATCAGACGATGAATCTGTACGGAAAAAACAGAGAACTAAAATTAGGTGCAACAGTGTCACTTCTGTTTTTATGGGGGAAAAGAGCCGTTTTTGTTCATTTGGGAGATAGCAGGATTTACCGGATTACGAATAAAAGGGTCCGATTACTTACCAAAGATCATATTGACGGTCAGGGAAGACTCCTAAAATGCAGCGGCAGTTTCGCGTACCGGGAACCGGACATCTGCTTTTACAGTCTTAGGAAAAATCAGGGTTTTTTGCTTTGTACGGACGGATTTTACCGGCACGGGGAGAAATCTTTTGAAAAAGAGGGATTACTGCCGGGAGATACAGAGTCTAAGGAACAGATTCAAAGGTGGCTTAAGCAGGTGGCACTTCGAGCATTGCGGAACGGGGAAACGGACAATATGTCTGCAGTTTATCTGGTGTGCCGGTAAAGGAGGAGCGTTTTGCAGGAAATACTTTGTAACAAATATGAAATTCTAAAACCCCTTGCAGACGGTGCCCAGGGAAGCGTTTTTTTGGCTGGGGATTTACACTTGGGCAGGCAGGTGGCCATTAAGGTTTATACGATGTCAGACGGGGAGAACGGGCAGGAATATATCCAGCAGGAGCGAGAAGTGCTTAAGAGGCTTTCCCATCCTTGTCTGGTACAGGTTTTGGATTACTTTGAGGAGGAAGGATATGCTTATTTAGTCATGGAATACGTGGAGGGGATTACCCTGGCAGAATATTTGGACCGCTTCGGTGCGGTAGATACTGCCGTGGCAGTCAACTGGTGTGTGGAGCTTACGGAGGCCTTAGGGTACTTACACGGGCAGAATCCGCCGGTGATCTACCGGGATTTAAAACCGGGAAATATCATGGTCAGACGGGACGGCGGCCTGAAGCTGATTGATTTCGGAACAGCGGGTGCGGCAGATTACGGAAGCGGAAAGAAGCGGGAACTTATGGGAACACCGGGGTATAGTGCTCCGGAACAGTGGCAGCTTGGAAAGACGGATAAACAAAGTGATATTTACGCTTTGGGAATCGTACTTCATGAAATGCTGACCGGTACCGGACCCGTTAAGGCCCTTTATGAAAGAAGACCCGTAAGAGAATATGACAGAAGTATCTCGCCGGAGGTGGAAAAAATAGTCAGTAATTGTACCATGGAAAATCCGCAGCAAAGGTATGCATCCATGGAAAAAGTAAGGGAAGCATTATTGATGTACAAAAAAAAGGACCGTAAGAGTAGTATTCTGTTTATGATTCTTCATTTTTTAGGTATTGGATTATGGATAGCGGTTTTTTGGGACACGATAGTTCCGCTGTTGAAAGGAGTACCGGAGAGTGCATTTCCGCTTCCCTATCTGATACGTCCCCTACTGGGGAGTTTGGCAGCATTTCTTTACCACAGATGCTTATGGTGGCGCTATGAAAATCCGCAATTTATTAAGAAGCAGGAAAACAGCGTTTTTTTAACGGAAAAGCAGTTTCCGGGAATGAGTAAGGAACTTCTTTTTCTCTTTTTTCTGGTAATACAGATGATGCTGATTCCCTTTGCCGGCGGGCAGACAGAAACCGTAAAGGCCGGAGAAAAACCGGGAGAATTGTGGGTGGATATGCGGGATGAGGAGAATCGGAAGATGCTGGTGAAGGAAGGTGCGGTTTATCCGGTGAAAGAGAGGCTCCGCTTTGATATTTCCAAGGAAAATCTTCCCAAAGGGCCTGTTTCCGTACGGATTTTTGCTTCCGGTAAGCAGGGGGAGATTTTGGAAAGCCGTGTGTTTTTGGTGGAAGGGAATTGATATTCGGAAGGTTCTACATTATAATAAAATGGAGTATCATCAGATAAAGAAACTGATAATGACAGTGGAGGAAATTATGACCAGAGAACATACAAGAACCATTCAAATAGGAAACAGGGTAATCGGAGGGGGCAACCCTATTTTAATCCAGTCCATGACCAATACGCGGACAGAGGACGTGGAGGCTACCGTTGCCCAGATTTTGAAATTAGAGGAAGCAGGATGTGAAATTATCCGTTGTACCGTACCCACT
>JAFZDQ010000037.1 GCA_017561085.1 Lachnospiraceae bacterium | reverse complement strand
TGTCCGATTTCCGGCATATCCGGGTTATTGTACCTAAGAAGTGCTTCCGCGCCGCCCCATGCAACGCCTTTTTCGTCTATATGGACAATGGGCTGATACACTACCCTGAAGTGTTCGAAATTATTCTCGATGTCTTTCCGCAAAGCAGTTTCAATCATGTACTGTCTGGATAAGTTCTCACCGGGCTGCTCGGAAATAAAACGGATTTCCGTCTTATCTTCCCTTGACAGGCCGGAAAGACATTTCATCATTTCGCGGTTTAAATCTTCTAAATTCGTACCATTTTCCGGATACATCGCCACACTGGCATATACATTTACATAAAAGGAATGTCTGTCAACCTCCCACCGGCTCTTCATGCTGCCCACAAAAGGCATCATTCTCCGGCTGATGGCTTCCCGCTCATAATCCGGCAAATGTACGACAAATTCATCTGCCGTAAGATGATAAATTCCTCTTGCATCCGGGAAATACAACGACAGTTTTTCGGCAAATACCTGTAAAACCTTATCTGCAAAATGACGGCCGAACATTTCGTTAAACATCTTAAACTTGCTGATATTAATTGCTACAAAAGCCCCACGCACTCCGGGTGTCTGCAGATACTCTTCCATCTCCGTTTCGAAACAGCGGCGGTTCTTCAATTTCGTCAATTCATCATAATAGAGCATCTGATGAATTTCTTCCTGCTTCTTTTGCTGCTCCGTAATATCCGCCATGGAACCTGCCAGCATAACCGGTTTCCCTGCTTCATCACGCATTACCTTGCCCTGGGTATAAATCCAAATTAATTCTCCCCTACGGGACAAAACACGGTATTTCACCCTATGATAATCGCTTTTTCCTGACAAAAACTGGGTTAAGGAATCCAAAAATTCCTTACGGTCCTCCGGAATGATAAAGGAGAGCATCTTACTCATAGCATCCGTAACCGTTGTTGATTCAATGGGTAAAAGTTCCATAACCTTCGGTGAAAAAACACAGGTATTTTTCGCCACATCCCACTGATAAATATAATCTGCTGCACCTTCCAGAATCAGTTCGTTTACAGCCTTAACATGCTGCATCTCATCAATGGTCTTTTTGATTTCCTGCTCATACTCCAAAACAGGCTCATAATCGATGGACAAAAATCCAAGCAAATAGCGGGGTGTCGGTAATTTAAACACATAACAGACACTGCTTAAACTGGTATCGTTTCTCTTCAAGGAAACGTGACTGTTTACCCGGTTAATTTTTCCGTCAATTAAACGGTCTATCTCCTGAATCAAAACATTGATGCCGCCATCCACAAAGTAACCTTGCAATTCAGCAAAGGATAACTGTGTACGCATATCCTCAGCCTCGGGGAACACCAAACAAGCCAGCTTTTTGGAAAGCCAGATATTGCGTTCTTCCAAGTCAAGTAAAAACAGTTCTTCAATCGTGTCGTAGGGAAAATCTATTTCTTTAGACTTCGCAAAAATATCCCATTGGAAGAAATTATTTTTCATTTTCAACCCTCCTTGATTTTCAAACAAAAAACATATATCTCAACCTAAAATCTTACCTTTTATCATACACCCTTTTACGAAAATTTGCTAGTATTTTCGTACTATATTTGTTCTGTTTCCTTATATTTTTACTAAATTTGTTTTTCATGGTCATAAATAATCAGTGCCATGACCTGTAACTCTTCATCCTCTAAATTCATCAGGCTGTGTCCTTTGCCTGAAGGGGTAAAAAAGTGCTCTCCCTCTTTCAGGGTAACGGTTCTTTCATGGTTATCATCAATGGTTGCCGTTCCCTTGATTACATAATAATCTTCTCCGTCACCATTGTGCACATGATACCCTACGGAGCATCCCTTCTGAAGGGTCACCTTGGCATAAACACGGTTCATACCATGCATCTCATCTGCCTCTAAAATATGGTCAAAATGTACGGTTCCCTGACCTCCTAAAAATTCACTCTGATCTACGCTTCTCATTTTCTTCATCCTTTCTAAATTTCCACTTCATCGCCGCTATGCACATACACAAGCTGCTCACCCATGATTTCTTTCATCATACGATAAGGCTCTTCTCCTGTACAATGACCGGTAAAAAACTTCGTATTCCACTTGGTAAGTTCCCGTGCAATTTCTTTGATGGTTTTAACATCTTCCTCCGTGTAGCCCTCTTTTTTGCGCATATGGAAGCCGGAAAAAACCGCGTCCGGTTCTGCACCGTATAATTCCTTATATCTGCTCAAAATATTTAAAATTCCGTTGTGGGCACAGCCGGAAATTAAGACCTTTTTCTCTCCTTCCGAGATGACCAGATACTGCTCGTGGTCAAATTCATCCTGCACAAACGCCTCTTCCGAAACACCTTCCGCCACTTCCTTAGTAACTTTTTGTTTCAACTTAAGATTCCCGGCAGGCCAAAGCGTCCGCTCCGTTATCCCTGCAAAAAGAGAAAGCTCCTCATCTATTTTTTGTTCGTCCCCGGCATAGCTTACCTGCGCCAGCCCGGCAATTTCAGGCGCAATTCCGATGTACCTCTCTTCTTTATCACTCTTATGATAATAGGCACCCGTTGCCGATTTTTGCATCCAAACGGAAGCTTTTTGATTCAGCGCTGCAAAGGTCATAATCCCGCCTGCATGGTCATAATGGCCGTGACTCAAAAAAGCAATATCCACAGCCGCTAAGTCCACCCCGATTGCTTTCGCATTCTTTGCAAATAAATCAGTGGCCCCGGTATCCATCAAAATCTTATGCTTTGCCGTTTCCA
>JAFZDQ010000036.1 GCA_017561085.1 Lachnospiraceae bacterium | reverse complement strand
TGCTCTGCGCTAAGCTCTTTAAGCAGGGTGCCGTGAATGGTATGGGCATCAAAATAGCAGATGCTGTAGGGTGGATAAAAAATATAAAAGGTGGTATCCGGATAACGGTTTACCAGATTTACCACATTTTCGGTAATGGTTTTGGTTACCGCAGCCCGTTCCTCTTCGCCGTAGGTTCCGTCCCGTTTCTCAAGGGAAGTTCTGTCGTAGTTGTAAAGAACCTGTTGAAGACCGGTTTTATCTTCCCAGGAAGAATATTCGTCCATAGTGGTGGTTTCCTGCCCGGTCAGTGTCATGGCGATGCTTGGCAGGACGCCATGGTAAAAAATGGATTTGTTAAACAAATAAGAGACATCATTTAGGGGATTGTCATCGTAAAGGTATTCCGGATAATCATCATACTGCCGCCAGTCGTAGGCACGTAAAAGGCCGTTGTGGTCCAGGCCCAAAAGAACAGTCTTTAGGTTGGGATTCCGCGTAAGGGCCCGCTCTAAATTTTCGGAAAGCTCCTGATATCCTGCCCCGGAAAAGGTGTTTTTTACTGCTTTGGTACCCAGCAGGGCATCCATTTCGCTGGTTTTGAAATTCTGGGTCATGGAGGTGCCGGTAATCATGGCATCATAGTCGAAATGCCGTGCAATTCCGTCGTTGGTATAACGTTCTTCATACAAGCGGTAAGACAAAAAGGAAAGCGGTTTGTGGTAGTGGAAATAAGGGTCCACAATTATCATAATCAGGGCCAAAACCACAAGTCCTGCCGCAAGAAGTGCAAGACAGCTAAGAAACCACTTTTTTGCTTCTTTTTCGTGCATTCGGATACCTCCTTTCCGTTGAGTTTACCCGCTCGGCGGGGAACAATAATTAAAAATTAGAATATAAAAATTCGCTGATTTCGCTTAAGGATACGATACTCCAAAGCATCAGTACCAGGACAATCAAAATTTTGCCTTTGTTAAAGGCAAAGGCTTCTGTCTTTTCCTGCGTGTTTTTCAGGCAGAAACAGCCAAGCAGTGCCAAAAGGGTAAAAACAGTAACGGGAAGCCATGTGTGTGCGTTCATAAGTCCGCTAAAATCCAGACGGTACAGGAAACTGATTTCTACAAGCTTCCCAAAGGCTTCCGTGATGGGTGCGTAAATGCTGCCGAAACCACCGGTGAAAAGCTGTGTCCAAAGCTGCCATACCTGTGGCAGGCTTTCTGCCCGGAAAATGCTCCATGCAAAGGTTACGAAAACAAAGGTGAAAAGCCACTTAACCGGCGTAAAGTGTTGCAAACGTCTTTTTTCTGAGTCGGCTGATTTGGCTGCTGGTGCTGCGGAAGCAGCTGAGGAATCTGCTGCGGAACGGGAACGCAGGTACTTTGCGTAACGCTCACAGACCATGACGGTGCCGTGTAAAAGGCCCCACACAATGAAGGTCCAGTTGGCGCCGTGCCAAATGCCGCTAATCAAAAATACAATCAATATGTTTAGGCAGGTCCGGGTAATTCCTTTCCGGTTACCGCCTAAAGGAATATAAATATACCGGGTGAAAAACCGGGTCAGGGTCATGTGCCAGCGACTCCAGAAATCCGTAACGGAAAGGGCTTTGTAGGGGGAGTTAAAGTTTATCGGCAGCTCCAGATTCAGCATGGAACCGATTCCCATTGCCATGTCGCAATATCCGCTGAAATCAAAGTAAATCTGCAGGGAATAACAGAGCATCACAAGCAGCGCGGAGGGAGTATTCAAGCCTCCGATGTCGCCGTAACCGATGGTTACGATTTTGGCAAAAGTATCCGCAAGCAGTACCTTTTTTGCAAGACCCAAAGAAAAGCCGTAGAGTCCCTTACTCATATTGGAAAAACAAATGGTTTTCCGGACAGGATCCCGGAACTGCGGAATCATTTCACTGTGATGTACAATGGGCCCCATGGATACCCACGGGAAAAAGGATACATACGCGGCGTATTCCAATAAACTGTAACGTTCACAGTCCTTCCTATACGCATCAATCACATAAGAAAGCTGTTGGAAGGTATAAAAGCTGATACCCAGCGGAAGGGCCAGGCGAAGAAGCGGCAGGCTTCCTCCGGTTACGGTGTTTAGGTTGTCGATAAAAAAGTCATAATACTTAAAATAAAACAAAATACCGATGTTGAATAAAAGTCCGCTCCACAGACACAAAAGGCGTGCGGTCTTTTGGGAAAGCCTGTCCATCAGCATTACAAGACCGTAATTGATGAGCATGCTGAGGATTAGGATGAGCAGGTACCGGATGCTGTGGCTGCCATAAAACCAAAAGGACATAATGGTCAGAAAAGCAAGGGCGGTCCGGTACATTTTCAGGTGGTTTAACCCGAAATATCCGAGAATCACCAGCGGAAAAAACAGGAATATGAAAATATAAGAATTAAATAACATACTTCGTTCCTTTCCGGAATTGGGAAAACTGTTTCAAAAATCAATGAAATAATTATAAGTCACTGTAAATTAATTCGCAATATGAATTCCTTTAGGAATTTAAAAATTTGCCTATAAACCCAAGATATGGTATAATTTCAGTAATTATGTTTATTTGCAGGAAGCGGAGAGACCATGAAAAAAACAAGTACAGAAAAAAAGGTTAGTTTTTTAGGAAAAATCAGTTATATATTTGACCGTAAGCAAAAGATTCAGCTGGTGATTTTGGGAGTCCTGATTTTTATCGGCGGTATCCTGGAAACCCTGGGAGTAGGTGCCATGATTCCCGTAGTTACGGCACTTCTGGATCCGGAGCAATTACAGAATTATATTGATACTTATCCTGCACTGCAGAGTGTATGCGCATTTCTCGGGGTTGAGAATGCAGGACAGCTGACCGTGTCGCTTTTGCTTTTGCTTATCGCAATTTACTTTGTGAAGAATTTGTACATCCTGTTTTTGACCTACAGGCAAAATACCTTCATTACCCACAACAGAAACCGGATGATCAGCCGTGTCCTTGCGGAATTTTTGAACCGCCCCTATGAACAGTATCTGGGTGCGGATATTCCTACAGTATTCCGTATTACGGACAGTGATATTCCCCAGACCTTTAATTTGATGCTGGCGCTGTTGCAACTGGCCAGCGAACTGGTGGTATCCTTCCTGATTTTCATGGTGCTCCTTTTACAGGATGTGCGGATGACCCTGTTCATTATCGCGGTGTTCGGCGTGATGACCCTGTTTATCATTAAGGTGCTGAAGCCGAAGCTGAACAAAATCGGTACCCAGAACCAGAAAATTCAGTCCCGTATCGCAAAGTGGAGACTGCAGGCGATTTACGGACTGAAGGATGTAAAAGTGCTTAACAGGGAAGAATTCTTCATCCGCAATTACTACGAAAGCGGTAAAGTCGGTGCCAATGTTTCCAGGAATTACATTGTGCTGAATAATGTGCCCAGACTGTTGATTGAAACCGTGTTTATCTGCAGTGTGCTTTCCTTTATCGTCCTTTACATTAAGAGCGGCGGAGACGTAACCAACATGGTGGCTACTTTGGCGACCTTTGGCGTGGCGGCTATCAGAATGTTGCCCAGCGTAAACCGTATCAATACTTACATTACCGAAATTGCTTATACCCAGCCCAGTCTGGATTTTGTATATGAAAATCTTCAGGAAGGCATGAAGAATGATGCCATGCTGGCAGAGCTTAAGGCTTCCGGTCAGGTAGAGAAGCTGAAGCTGGAGGACCGGATTGAACTGAAGGGAATCAGCTTCCATTATCCGGATACGGAGAAAAATATTTTCACCGGAGCCGGTATGGTTGTGCCGAAGGGCAAATCTGTAGGTATCATCGGTGCTTCCGGAGCCGGTAAATCCACGGTGGTGGATATCCTGCTTGGTCTGTTACATGCCCAGGAAGGGGAAATCACCTGTGACGGCGTGAATATTTTTAAGAATTATGAATCCTGGCTGGCCCAGATTGGTTATATTCCCCAGGCCATTTATCTGGTGGACGAATCCATCAGGGAGAATATTGCCTTTGGTATCGATGCGGACAAAATCAGCGACGAAAGAATCTGGAAAGTACTGGAAGAAGCCCAGTTAAAGGAATTTGTAGAGGAACTTCCCGAAGGACTGGATACCACTATCGGTGACAGGGGCGTGCGTCTTTCCGGCGGACAGAGACAGCGTATCGGTATTGCCAGAGCACTTTATAATGACCCTGAAATCCTGGTGTTTGACGAAGCAACCTCTGCCCTTGACAATGAAACCGAAAAAGCGGTAATGGAAGCGGTCAACAGCTTCCGCGGCAAGAAGACCATGGTGATTATTGCCCACCGTTTAAATACCATTGAACAGTGCGATATCGTTTATAAAGTTGAGAATGAAAAATTAGTGGAAACCACCCTGTAAAGGGGTTCCCGTAAGGGTACTGAGGCGGCCGGCAAGAAGCAGAGACTGTAAGCGGCGGCCACAGGGAAAAAGGAGACAGCGTATGATAGGAACAGAGTTTCTGAAAGGACAGGGACTTGGAAACCAGCTTTTTTGCTATGTGACGGCGAGAGCCATTGCAGAAGAAAACGGTTATGAATTCGGTACTGCCGGACAGGAAATTTTTGCAGTGAATATGCATAGTGACAGAGGCATGTACTTCATGGACATGGACCTGGGACATGCCATTTCACAGGAAGAAAAGAAGAATTTCAAGATTTATTATGATGACGAGACCAGACTTTATATCGGCAATTCTCCTCATGATATCAAGCACGGCTGTTATGTAAGCGGTGCGGATGAAGGAATCCATCATGTGGAGGACGGTACCCTGATTTACGGAAATATGCAGGATGAATCTTATTTCATCAAGTATATCGATGAGGTGAAAAAGTGGCTCCATGTAAAGCCGGAGTACGATTCCTACGAGTACAGCCGGGAAAACCTTTGTATCATCAACATGCGTGGCGGGGAATATACCGGAAGTCCGGAGCTTTTCATTGACAAAAAGTACTGGATTAACGGCATGAAGGAGATGAAGAAAATCCGTCCCGATATGGAGTTTATGATTATTACTGATGATGTGTCTGCTGCCAATAAGATGCTGCCCGGCATAGAGGCTCATCATTTTGACATCGGCAAGGATTACGTGACACTGAAGAATGCACACTATCTGCTTTTGTCCAATTCTTCCTTTGCCTGTCTGCCGGCCCACACCAGCGATACGCTGAAGTTTGCCATCGCCCCCAAGTATTGGGCGAGACACAATGTGTCCGACGGTTACTGGGCTTCCGAGCAGAATATTTACAGCCTGTATCACTACATGGACAGAAAAGGACGACTTTTTACCGCACAGCAGTGCCGTGAGGAACTGGCGGAGTATAAAAAGACATCTGCCAAGTACGCAAGAAGGAATAAGCGCCCCGGAAAGGTCGGAAGATTTTTCCAGGTGATGAGAAGTAAAATAATTTACGGCTGGTTTTATCTTAAGAAAATCAGACGTGCCCTGTTAAGAAGAATGAAAGCTTTGGGAATCGGCAAATAAATACCCAAGGTAAGGATGAACGGTATGAATCAGAATAGAAAAGAAAAATGTAAGCTGCCCCGGGTAACCCTGGCAGCCATGACCAGTGTAAAGGTGTATGAAACCATCAAAGCACTTCAGTACAGCATGAAGGATATTGAGTTTGGGGAAGTGGTATTAATTACCCACAGAAAGCCTTTCTTTTTGCCCAAGGGTATCACCTATAAGCATACCTCCAAGCTGACGGATATTGACTGCTTTAACTACAAGATGGTTTACGAATTGGGAGACTACATTGATACCGATTTTGTGCTATTGGTACATTATGACGGTTTTGTGGTTTACCCCGAAAGCTGGCGGGATGAATTCATGGATTATGATTATGTGGGTTCTCCCTGGCCCATTCCGAAGCCGGGAAGCGTTCACAGCTACCATGACGCGGAAGGAAATCTCTGCAGGGTAGGAAACAGTGTATCCCTGCGCAGCAAACGGCTTTTGGAATTCCCCCGGAAGGCAAATTTAAAGTGGGAGAGGGACGAAGAAGGTTTTTACAACGAGGATATTTTTATTTGCTGTATGAATAAGCAACGTCTGGAAGAAGCGGGCATGCAGATTGCACCGGTAGAGGTGGCTGCGTTATTCGGACACGAGCATTTGGTGCCGGAAACGGCAGATGTGGATAAGCCCTTTGTTTTCCACAAGTGGTGGGGAAAAAACGAAAATTATCCACGCTTCCAAAACCCTGTTACGAAATGCTGGCTGACTTTTAAGAAGTTAGTCAGACCCTTACTTTTTTGGCGGCACAGGAGTTAATTTTTTGGCGGCACAGGAACGAAAAAGAGAAAGGAAAAAGCATGGTATACGATTGCATTCCGTTTTTTAACGAAATAGATATTTTGAAACTCAGACTTCATATTCTTGACCCCATTGTGGATAAGTTCGTAATTGAGGAAGCCACGGTGACCTTTTCCGGCGAGCCCAAGGAGCTTTGCTTTGAAAAGAATAAGGAGTTATTTAGCGGGTTTCTTCACAAGATTGAATATATTGTGGTAGATGACTCCCCCAAAGAAGCCACCACCCATGTGCGCGACAAATTCCAAAAGAACGCGCTGGTAAAGGGCCTTAAGGATGCCACGGATGAGGATATTATCATCTTAAGCGATGTGGATGAAATCCCCAATCCCAAGACCCTTTCAGAGGTCATTAAAAACTTTGATCAGGACAAAATTTATCACTTTGCCCAGCGGATGTTTTACTGTTTCCTCAACATGGAGGAGGTTTCGGGAGATCTTCTTTCCATTACCGGTGAATTCCCCGGCGTGGAGCGGAAAATGTGGCTCGGTACCAAGGTTTTTTCCAAGAAGAGCATCCCTGAAAAGGGTATCATTGAACTGCGTGAGGATGATGTGACTTCCTCCCATGCGGTAAGAGTAGCGGACGGCGGCTGGCATTTCGGCTATATGGGAAGCAGTGGTGAGAAGGATGTGGCCAAGCGGATCGGTACCAAGGTAGTGGCAGCGGCCCATCAGGAATATAATGATGACATTCTCCTTGCGGAGGCAGTGGATAAGCTGCTTCTGGGACAGGATATGTTTGGCAGGAAAGCAAGCTTTAAGCGGGTGGAAGTAGATGAGAGTTATCCGGAATATCTGCTTTCCCACAGAAGCGAGTATGAGTACCTGATCATGCCCCCGGTAAGCAAAGGGAAGGTGGCGTGGCTTAAGGTTTCCATGAAGGGGAAGCGCTTCCTTCGCCGCGCGGTCAGGAAACTTAGGCGGATGCTGAATAAATAACGGAGAAGTATAGACATTAGTTACGAATAGGACAGAACTTCTGCCCCGGAGGTAGATTATGAAGCAGAAAAACAGAATCATAGAGGTTTACGGACTTTGGTTTGCGGATTTGGTGGTTGTATGTATTTCTTTTATTCTTGCAACCTATATCCGTTTCGGTAACTTCAAAGATATGAATGACAAAGAGATACACTTTCAGGTGTGTCTGATTGCGCTTCTCTTTTGTACCATGTATTCCTTCTTTTTGGAGTGGAACCATCAATTCCTGAAAAGAGGTTATATCAAAGAATTCTATGCAATCGTGAAGTACAATGCGTTTATGATTCTGGTAACACAGACCATTATGGCATTCCTGAAGTGGTCAGATGAGTTTTCCAGATTGGTGATGGTTTACTTTGCCATCCTGAATTTTGTGTTGTCGTATCTGGTGCATATCGGTATTAAAAAGCTGATGAAGTTGCATTATATGTCAGGTCAGTCCAGAATCAAGGTGCTGGTCATCACCCAGAAGAATCTGGAGGATGCCGTGAAAGAAAAACTGGGCAACAACTTAGATATCAGTTATGAAATTATCGATACCGTATTGATTGAAGACCTTTCTGAGGATTTCCTTCAGAAGGTAACTTTTATGGCGGTGGATGAGGTGTTCATCTATACCCCCGAGCTTTCCCAGAAGAAGGTGCAGGCCATCATCGGAACCTTTGACGAGATGGGCGTGGACTGCCACTATTGTGTGAATGTAGAGGGAATCTGGTCTGACAGAAGCAGCATCGGGGATTTCGGAAATTATTCCGTGATTACTTATACCAGATTTCGCAGAGGTTATAAACGCTATTTTGCAAAGCGTCTGATGGATATCGCAGGGGGCCTTGTGGGAATGCTGATTACCATCCTCTTTTATCCCTTTGTGGCGCTTGCCATTAAGCTGGATTCCCCGGGACCGGTTTTATTCTCCCAGGTGAGAATCGGCCGCAACGGCAGACGGTTTAAGATTTACAAATTCCGTTCCATGTACATGGATGCCGAAGAGCGGAAGAAGGAATTAGAGAAGCAGAACGAAATGCAGGGTCTGATGTTTAAGATGGAAAATGACCCCCGTATTACCAAGGTGGGGAAATTCATCCGTAAGACCAGCATTGACGAACTGCCCCAGTTTTATAATGTGTTAATGGGCGATATGAGCCTTGTGGGAACCAGACCTCCCACAGCCGATGAATTTGAAAAATACAATCAGTATTACCGCCGCAGAATCAGTATGACGCCGGGACTTACGGGACTTTGGCAGGTCAGCGGCAGAAGCGAAATCGAAAACTTCGATGACGTGGTAAAGTATGATTTGGAATATATCGATAACTGGTCACTGACACTTGATATCAAAATATTACTGCGCACCGTTTGGGTGGTTTTGGCAGGAAGAGGATCAAAATAATTAGGAGAAAAGATGCAACCGTTAATCAGTGTGATTGTTCCGGTTTATAACGGACAGGATTATTTGGCCAATTGCATAGAGTGTATTGAGGGGCAGACCTACGATAATATCGAGATTATTATTATCAATGACGGTTCTACCGACGGAACAGGGCATGAGTGTGTGCGTCTGAAACAAAAATATCCCAATATCCACGTGATTAACATGGCGGATGAAGGGGTGTCGGCGGCCCGGAATGCAGGCCTGGATGCGGCAAAGGGCGCTTTCGTGACCTTTGTGGATGCGGACGACCGGATTAGGCCTAAGATGCTGGAGGTATTGTATCAGGGCATCATGGACACCGGCGCAGACGTCTGCGGCTGCAGCTTTTCCATGTGGAAAAATGAGGAACAGTGGGAAGAAGCACTTCAGACCAAATACCGTGTGGAAAAGCCGGTAGTGTACCAGCCCACGGAATATTTGGAAAAGGAAGTATTAAACGGAAACAGCCGCTGCTGGAGCAAACTTTACAGACGCGCCGCAATCGGAAAGCAGCGTTTCAAACTGGGACTCAGCATCGGGGAGGATATGCTTTTTGTGGTGGAACTGCTCCCCTATATCAGAAGCGTGGCGGAGCTTACTTATCCGGGATACGGCTATTACGTAAATCCCAAGGGGGCCATGAACCGGAAGTTTACGCCTGCTTATATGGACCAGATTACCTGCTGGGAGGAGGCCCGTGCCAATATGCCGGATAAGCCTTCCGTTCAGGCAAAGGCAACTACGATTTTACTGGTTTCCATCATGCTTACGGTGGGAAAAATCGCCCATTTAAACGCAGCTGAGCGGAAACAATACCGCAATTATATCAAGACCTGCCACACCAAAATAAAGCGTGAATGCAAGGTGGCAGGTGCCTTTGGCGGCCTGTCAAAGGGGTACCGGTTAAAGGTGAAATTTTTCAGTCTGTTACCGGGATTATATGTCTTTTTGTATCACTTCAATAAGTTCAAAAAGGCTTAGGAAAGGGACGAAAGTCGATGAAAGATGAATTGGTTTTGTACATGCATGCAGGCAGCGGCAATCACGGCTGTGAGGCCATTGTAAACAGCTTGTGCCATATGATAAAAGAAAAGACGGTGCTTGTCACCTACTGTGCCCCCGAGGATGAAAAATACACCCTGGGAAGTCTTTGCAGGATTGTAGGGGAACGGCAGTTTGAGAAGAACCGTATCGCCCATATATTCTATTATTTGTATCGTAAGGTGACGGGGGATGAGACCAGTTTTATCCGTTACCGTTACAAGGGTATTTTCGGCAAAAATATGTCTCCCGTAGCCATTTCCATCGGCGGGGATAATTATTGCTATGAATCCATGCTTCATGACCTTAGGCTTGCCAATAAAGCCTTCGGGGAAAAAGGCGTTAAGACCGTACTGCTTGGCTGTTCCGTGGAGCCGGAGCTTTTAGACAGGGCAGACATTGCAGCAGACCTTGCCCGTTATCATACCATTATTGCAAGAGAGAGTATTACTTATGAAGCCCTAAAGGAGAAGGTGAAGGGACCCCGGATTCTTTGTTATCCCGACCCGGCCTTTACCCTTTGCAAAAAGGAACTGCCGCTTCCGGAAGGATTTGCGGAAGGAAATACCGTGGGAATCAATATCAGTCCCATGATTCAGGACAATGAAAAAGAAAACGGTATCACCATGGAAAATTACCGGAATCTGATCAGGCATATCATTGATACCACTGATATGCAGGTAGCCCTGATTCCCCATGTGGTACGAAACGGAAGTGACGACAGAGGTCCCATCCGTGCATTGGCGGCAGAGTTTGGGGACACCGGCAGGGTGGTGGAAATACCGGATGCCACCTGTGAAGAGTTAAAGGGATTTATCAGCAGATGCAGATTTTTCGTAGGGGCAAGGACCCATGCCACCATAGCAGCTTATTCTACCGGCGTACCTACTTTGGTGGTGGGCTATTCGGTGAAGGCCATCGGCATTGCCCGGGATTTATTCGGGACGGAGGATGGTTACGTGCTTCCGGTACAGAGTCTTGCAAAGCCGGAGGATTTAGAGAATGCGTTTGTTTGGCTTGCGGATCGTGAAGATGCAATCCGTAAGCAGTTAGAAGAGAAAATGCCTGCGTACAAAGAGGAGGCATTATTAACAGGGAAAGAAGTAGACAGATTATGGGAAGAGTGCAGTCGGCAGTAAAAAATATTGCCTTTGGCCAGATGGGGAACTTCATAACCCAGCTTTTGGGATTTGTACTGCGTACGGTTTTGATCCGTCATTTGGGGGATACCTTAAATGGTGTAAATGACCTGTACACAGGGATTCTTTCCGTTCTTTCCATGGCGGAGCTTGGTGTTGGCACCGCCCTGAATTACAGCCTGTATAAGCCTGTTGCGGAAAAGAACCTGGATAAGGTGAAATCCTACATGCAGCTGTACCGCAGGGCATACCGGGTAATCGGTCTTGTAATTGCGGTAATCGGTCTTTTGCTGACTCCTTTTTTACCTTATCTGGTGAAGCAGCCTGAGGGAATTACCCTGCGGGATTTGACACTGTACTATTTCATCTTTTTGTTTAATACGGTAAGCACCTATTTCGTGGCTTACAAATACAGTCTGGTCAATGCAGAGCAAAAGAATTATATCCAGACCAATATTATTACGGTAACCAAAATGATTACCGTCAGCTTACAGATTGTGGTGATTCTGACTACCAAAAACTTCTATGCCTACCTCCTTACGGCAGCGGCTGTGGAGCTTGCCCAGAAGATTTTTGTAAGCTACTATCTGAATAAAAGATACCCCTATCTGACAGAGAAGGATATTACGCCACTTTCCAAAGAAGAGACCGGTGAAATCGTCCGTAAGACCAAGGCACTGGTGCTTCACAAGGTGGGAGATGTGGCGAGGCTCCAGACCGACAGCATGATTATCTCCGGTTTTATCAACGTTACACTGGTAGGAATCGTGGGCAATTATCTGATGGTTTTAAATTCCGCGGCCAATGTGGTGAATATCTTTTTTAATTCCGTGCTTTCCAGCTTCGGAAACCTGATTGCCACGGAAAACAAAGAAAAGCAATATCACTTGTTTAAGGTATACCGCTTTGCGGCCTGCTGGATTTACGGCTTTTCGGCGGTGGGCTTTGCACTTCTTTTAACCCCCTTTGTACAGCTTTGGCTGGGAGAAGAAAAAACACTGGCCTTTGCCATCGTAGGAGCGGTGCTTCTGGATTATTATTTTAAAGGCGACCGTATCGTGCTTTCTAACTTTAAGACGGCAGCAGGTGTATTTGAACAGGATAAATATCTGGCCCTGATTCAGGGGGTAGTAAATTTGATTATTTCCATCGTGCTGGTAAGGAAAATCGGACTTCTCGGTGTATACATCGGAACCATTATTTCCGGTCTGATTGCCAATATTACCAAGCCCGTGATTATTTATAAAGTTATTTTGGACAAGCCGGTGAGGCAGTATTTTGTGGATACGGTGTGGTATCTGGCGGCGGTGCTTTCCTTATTCGGGGTACTTTTCGCGGCAAAGCAGTATGTGATGCCGCAGGTAACCATTTCATCCTTTATCCTCATGTTTGTGCTGGTATGCGTCCTGTTTAACGGTGTATTTTTCCTGCTGTTCGGGCGCAGGGAGGAATTTAAGTATTTGTGGGGAATTGTTGCAGGAAAGCTGAAAAAGTAAGCATCGTAAGGATTTGGCGAGTATGAAAAAAAGTGTATGGAGCAAACTTTACAACAAAATACAGAAGTTTTTGTCCCTTAAGAACATTACCTTTATGACACTTCTTTTATTTATCCTGCTTTTGGTACCGGTGTGTTACTTAAGCTTTTTTAACCGTGCATCGGGAGATGACTATGGGTATGGTGCTTACACCAGGGCGGCTTTTATGAGTACCCATTCCCTGGCGGCGGTATGGAAGGCAATTGTAAGAACCATCAGACAGTACTATTATGGCTGGCAGGGGACATGGTTTAGTATTTTCCTGTTTGCGCTGCAGCCGGAGGTTTTCAGCGATAAGGCCTATGTGATTACGGCGTTTTTGATGTTGTTTTTGTGGATTGGAAGTACGGTTTTACTGTTTAAAGAAGTTTTGCTTCGCCGGATGAAAATGGACAAGTGCGGATTTTGGTTAATTACGATGCTGTTTTTAATTATTTCTATCCAGTATGTGCCAAGTACCGCGTCCTCTATTTATTGGTATAACGGCTGTGCCCATTATCTGATACCCTTTGCAATGGCTCAATTTACAGTGTATTTATGCCTGCGCTTTACGGATGCCTATCAGTTGAAATATATGGCGGGAAGCAGTGTGCTTATGATTCTGCTTGGCGGAGCCAATTACCAGGCGGCACTTTTTGTATTAATTGCAGCAGTTTATATCGGAATCTGGGATTTCCTGAAAAAGAAAAAAAGGCAGATTTTTTACCTGCTTGTTCCCGTGATTTTGGAAATACCGGGACTTATCGTAAGTATCAAAGCGCCCGGAAATAAAATCCGTGGCGGGGAAGCATTTGGTTTTTCCGTGTCAAAAGTGGCAGGAACCATAGGGAAATCTTTTGTGAAAGGGTTTACGGATATTCTTACTTACCTGAATGAAAAACCCGTTATGTGGCTGGTGCTTTTTGCCATGTTTCTGCTTTTGTTGGAGATTTTTAAAAAGAGCGGGCAGGAAGATGCCCTGACCTATCCGGCTTTTCGGATTTTAGCCCTTATTTGTTTGTACGCAGCCATGCAGGCACCTGAAATTTTTGCCGGTGTGGAAGTGTCCGGCGGTGTGAAAAATATGAATTACTGGTGCTTTCTTTTGATGATGCTGGGGTGCATGGTGATAGTATGCAATATACTGGCGAAGAAAATCAGATTAAGCAAAGAGCAGATTCATAAGTATCTGGTGATACCGGGGATGGTCTTATGTCTGGTACTTGTGATTTTGGTAAAAGGAAATTTGAAGGAAACTACCACCTACAAGTGTATCGATTATATCGTGACGGGACAGGCGGCGGATTACAGGGAGCAGATGGATTTACAGACAAAGCTTCTTACGGATGAAACCGCAGAGCATGTGGTGGTACCTGCCATGAATCCGGAGCAGGGTCCTTTCATGCATATGCAGATTACACCAAATGAGGATGCATGGATTAATGGTGTAGTAAAGCAGTTTTATGAGAAAGAAAGCGTGGTTTCCATACCCCGACCGGAGTGGATGGAGTTATACGGAGCCCAATAAAGGAGGAAAAAGTATGCTGGAAAAAAGCATGCAGGAAATGATTCAAAAAGCAGAAGAGGATTTGCTTTGTTATCCCAAGAGAGGCGTGGTTTACCGCATAAAGAGAGTGCTGAAGCTTATGCTGGGAAGAGGCGCGGAACCGATGGATACCATCAACTGGCCCAACGGTCTTTTGGCCAAAGCCCTGGCAGAATGTTATCTTAAGGATCCGGCGTCAAATGAAGCGGCGGAAATTGTGGCTACCCTGAAAAGGTACTACGGCAGGTGGATCCGTAAGCACTGTAAAATGTACTATCTGGATGATGCTTTAAGCGGTATGGCCCTGATTGACCTGCATCAGATTACCGGTGATGACAGGTACAAAAAAGCGGCGGATGCCATGGTGGATTTTTTGTTCCATCATGAAACGGACGGCACCGGAAGCATGCCCTACAGACCCAAACAGAACAATGACTTTATCTTTGCCGATGGAATTGGTATGGTATGTCCCTTCCTTTGTAAATACGGACGTACATATGGCAATATGAATGCCGTTAATCTGGCGGTGAGACAGATTCTGAACTTTATGGAATACGGAATGGATGCTAAGACAGGCCTTCCTTATCACGGCTACCATATTGAAAGCGGCGTGAAGCACGGAATCATCGGCTGGGGCAGGGCAGTTGGCTGGATTATGCTGGGAATGTCGGAAACCCTTGCTTATCTGGATGAAAGTAATCCTAATTATGAGCCCATTAAACAGGCATACAGACGTCTGGTAGACAAGGTAGAGGCCTATCAGTTAGAGGGCGGATTATATAACTGGCAGTTAGGAGCCAAGGAGGGGCCCGCAGATACCTCCGCAACGGCCATGATTTTATATTCCATCGCCCGCTCCTTAGAAAATAAAGTATTAATCGGTATTCACAAATCCAGAATGATGCGCGGACGGGAAGCGCTTAAATATCTGGTCAGAGACGGACAGATTTCCGGTGCGCTGGCAGAGTGCCAGGGCTTTAGTATGTATCCCCAGGTGTATGGTGCTTATCCCTGGTCCTTGGGACCTGCATTATCCCTGTTTGCGCTGACGAAGGAAGAGGGCTAAAGAGATGATTATAGTAGAAGTGGCAGGCGGTCTGGGTAACCAGCTGCAGCAATATGCACTTTACCGTAAGCTGGTGCGTATGGGTAAAGAAGCCAGATTGGATATTTCCTGGTTTGACAAGGAAACGGAAGGTACGAAGCGGGAACTGGAGCTTTTGTATTTTGACAGACTGGTTTTTGAAACCTGCACCAAAGAAGAAAAAGAAAAATATGTCGGAGGCGGGAACTTCCTTGGTAAAATCCGAAGGAAACTGCTTCCTTTTACCATTTCCCATTTCACGGAAAGTAAGATGTATCATCCGGAAATATTTCAGTTTAAGGATATGTATGTTTCCGGTTATTTTGCATGTGAAAAATACTATGCGGATATTTTGTACGACCTGCGTGAAAAAATCCAATTTCCAAAGAGCAGTGATGAGAGAAATGAAGCCTTTGCAAAGGAAATGGAAGAGAGGGAATCCGTTAGTGTGCATATCAGACGGGGCGATTATTTAAATGCGGAGAATGCCGCCATGTTTGGAAATATTTGTACGGACCGTTATTACGAAACGGCTATCGGGACCATGAGAGAAAAGGTTCCCGGCGCCCATTTTTATATTTTTACGGATGATGTGCCTTATGCCAAAGCAAACTATACCGGAGAGGAATTTACGGTTGTAGATATTAACCATGGCAAAAACAGTTTTTATGATATGTGGCTGATGAGTAAATGTAAGCACAATATTTGTGCCAACTCCACCTTCAGTTTCTGGGGCGCCAGACTGGGGGATTATGAGCCCAAAATCAAAATACGCCCCACCATCCACAAAAACAGCCAGGTCTTCGTAAAGAAGGAAATGGAGGATTTGTGGCAGGGATGGCTGTTTGTCAGTCCGGAAGGGAAATTACAATGAAGGTTTTGATATTAAACCCAATTTTATATACGGCAGAAACGGATGTGATTCCGCAGGTAGAATCCATTAAAGACACCATGATTTATACGTTGTGTATGGGTTTTTTGAAAAACGGGGACGAGCCCGTTTTGGTAGCGGCGGATTGTTACCGGCCAAAGAAGCAGGAGGATTACCCTTTTGAAATAAAGTGGTTTCCCTGCAGCTTGCCGAAAATTTGTAAGCCCCGGTGTCTTCCCCTGCTAAAGGGTCTTGGAAGGTTTTTGAGGGAGCATGGGAAAGAGTATGACTATATCATCAGCAGCGAAGTATTTTCCCTGTTGACGTTAAGTGCGGCTATCCATACAAAGAAGAAACTGATTATCTGGCATGAACTTGGTGCCCATAATAATCTGTTAAAAAAGATTCCCTCCAAGGTTTGGTACAATGTGGTGGCCCGTATGTTTATGCGGAAGATTCCGGTCATTCCCAGATCGGAAAGAGCGGCAGAGTTTATCCGCAATTACTGTGATAATGTGTTGCCTGTATATGTGGACCACGGCGTGGATTTGGATAAAATCTATTGCAGAAAAGACAAAGAGGATTATTTCGTAGTTTTATCACAGTTGGTACCAAGAAAACATATTGATGAAATCATCCGCTGTTTTGCAGAATTTCGGAAAAACGGACATGAAGAATATAAGTTGCAGATTATCGGCGACGGTATATTGAGAGAACAGCTAAAGGAACAGGTCAGAAGCCTGAAAGAAGAGGAAAACATCCTGTTTCTGGGAAAATGCGGTCATGAAACGGTAATACCCGTTCTGGCCGGAGCGAAAGCGCTGCTGATTTATACTTCTAAGGATAACAGTATGGTTTCCATCGTGGAAAGTATTGCGGCGGGTACTCCTGTTGTTACCACACCGGTTCCTTTTAATGCAGGATACATCAGGGAAAATGCACTTGGAATCGTAAAAGACAACTGGGGAAAAGACGAACTGGAAGAAATCAGCAACAGGAATGCCGGTTATGTGGAAAATTGTATCAATTACCGGGAAATGATCAGTAACGGATACTTTGCAAAAGTATTTAATCAGGTAGGAGGTACTTTGGATTAAATGGAAAAAATAGTATTTGTGGTACCGAATATGGTAGGCGGCGGAACGGAACGTATCGTGGCTCTTTTTGCTAATGAACTGGTAAAAAGAGGCTATCCGGTGGCGATTATGATTTTTGCCGGTGACCAGGTGGTTTACCCGTTAGATGAGCGGATTGAGGTTTTGTTTGTGGGTGAAAAATCCAACGGAAATCCTTTGGTCCGTTTGAAACGGATTAAAAATATGCGTAATTATTACAAAGCAAACAAAGGCTGCTATATCTTTGGCTTTAGTGTGATGGGTACGGTATTTTCCGTCGTGGCGGCAGCAGGTATTCCTCACCGCCTTTTGGTATCGGAGCGCAGCGACCCGTCGAAATACAATTTGTGGAGAATCCGCAATTGGGCTTACGGGAAGGCAGAGAAGGTGATCCTTCAAACGGAAGACACCAAGCAGTTTTTCCCGGATAAATTAAGAAAAAAAGCAGTGGTAATTCCCAATCCCGTCCCCGGGAATATGCCCCTTCCTTATCAGGGAGAGCGGAAAAAAAGAATAGTATCCGTAGGCAGACTTGAAAAGGTGAAAAATCATAAGCTGCTGATAGATGCCTTTGCGGAATTTTGCAAACAGCATACCGGCTATGAACTGCATCTTTTGGGTGTAGGAGAATTAGAACAGGAACTGAGAGCACAGGTAACGGCACTTGGTTTGGAAAAAGAAGTTGTGTTCCGGGGCTTTTGTGAAAATGTGTTAGAAGAAATTAAGGATTGCGGCATGTATGTGCTTTCTTCCGATTATGAAGGGATTTCCAATTCCATGATAGAAGCACTGGCCATGGGCGTGCCTGTAATTGCAACGGATTGTCCCGTGGGCGGTACCAAAATGTATATAGAAGACGGTGTAAACGGCCTGCTTGTGCCGGTTGGAAATCAGGCTGCAATGGTGCAGGCGATGCAGAAAATCGCCGGGGACCCTGCGCTGGCCGGAAAATTGTCCGCAAACGGAGTGAAAATCAGAGAAGCCTATGGTTTATCCAAAATAGTGGATATACTAATCAAAGAGGCCGGTATCTAGGGCGGGAAAACTTGGATTTTGCCTGCCGTGGTAGGCAAAGTATAAAAAATATGGTATGATTAAATGATATGTTGAAATCGGATGATAGGAGATTTTTATGGCAAGAAGAACATTGTACGGAACTGTAATTGTAACCTACCGCTGTAATGCGCGTTGTAATATGTGCGATTGTTTTAAGGATCCTTCCAAACCCAGTGAAGAGATTACCTTAGAGGATATCAAAAAACTTCCGGAGATGGCATTTACCAATATTACGGGAGGAGAGCCTTTTGTACGTCAGGATATTCCGGATATTGTGCGTGAATTATATAAAAAATCAGACCGTATCGTGATTTCCACAAACGGCTATTTTACGGACCGTATTATTGCCTTGTGTAAGGAGTTCCCTAAAGTGGGAATCCGGATCAGTATTGAAGGTTTGCAGGAAACCAATGATAAAATCCGCGGAATTCCGGATGGTTTTAACCGTGGCTATAATACCTTAAAAACGTTGGTTGAGATGGGACATCCGGATGTGGGCTTCGGAATGACAGTCCAGGATATGAACTGTGAAGATTTGGTTCCCCTTTATAACATTGCCAATGATATGGGGATGGAATTTGCAACCGCAACCCTGCACAATTCCTTCTATTTCAGAAAAACCGATAATAAAATCGACGACAAATTAAAGGTTGCTCAGAACTTTGAAAAGCTGATTAATGAACTGCTTAAAAGTAAGTCACCCAAAAAGTGGTTCCGTGCATACTTTAATCACGGTCTGATTAACTATATTTACGGAAACAAAAGACTGCTCCCCTGTGATATGTCCAAGAATGCATTCTTTATCGACCCATTTTGTGATGTAATTCCCTGTAACGGCATGGAACAGAAAGCCGTAATGGGTAATCTGCGTACCCAAAGCTGGGATGAACTTTGGAATTCGGAACAGGCGCATAAGGTGCGTGAATGCACCAAAAAGTGTGACCGGAATTGCTGGATGATCGGAAGCGCATCTCCGGCAATGCACAAATATATCTGGGTGCCCGGATGGTGGGTAATCAAGCATAAATTCTTAAAGGGCGGCAAATATTCCCTGAAGGAGAATAAGTTTATTAAATAAACGTAAGAAGAGGAAAAAGTTCGGAGGAAAAAGCATGAAGGTTCTGATGGTCAATAAATTTCTGCATCCTAACGGCGGTTCGGAAACCTATATTTTTAAGTTAGGAGAACAACTGAAGAAAATGGGCCATGAGGTAGAATTTTTCGGTATGGAGCATCCCGCAAGATGCGTGGGAAACAGCGCCGGAGCCTATACCTCCGAAATGGATTTTCATAAGGCATCCGCCATACAGAAAATCAGTTATTCCCTCCGTACCATCTATTCTGCAGAGGCCCGCAGGAAAATCCGTCTTGTACTTAAGACTTTTTCGCCGGATGTGGTGCATCTGAATAATTTTAATTTTCAATTGACTCCGTCTGTAATTTTGGAGGTCAGAAGTTACGAAAAGAAAAGCGGTAAAAAAATAAAGATAGTATTTACTGCCCATGATTATCAGCTGGTATGTCCCAATCATATGCTGAAGAATCTGTCTACAAATCAGGTTTGTGAGAAGTGTCTTGGCGGAAACTACGTTTCCTGTTTGAAACACAAATGTATTCACGCATCTGCCATGAAAAGTGCCATCGGTATGCTGGAGGCTTTTTATTGGAAACTGAGAAAAACATACCGTGAAATAGACACAATAATCAGTCCCAGCCATTTTTTGGCAGGGCGTATCGCATCGAATCCCCATCTGAAGGGGCGGATTATTACCCTTCACAATTTTATTGATAAACCCGGGGAAATCAAGGAACCTGTGGTAGGGGATTATGTACTTTACTTCGGAAGATATGCGGAAGAAAAAGGAATAGGCTCTTTGCTTGCGGCGGCTTTATGCCTGCCTGAAATTCCCTTTGTTTTTGCCGGAAGCGGTCCGTTGGAAGAACAGGTAAATCAGGCAGCCAATATAGAAAACAAAGGCTTTTTAAAGCAGGATGAAATCTACCGGCTGATAGCAGGAGCTGCTTTTTGTGTGGTTCCCTCCGAGTGGTATGAAAACTGTCCTTTTTCCGTGATGGAAAGCCAGATGTGCCTAAGTCCCGTGCTGGGGGCAGATATGGGCGGAATTCCCGAACTGATAGAGGTGGGAAAAACCGGTGAATTGTTTGAGGCCGGCAATGTAAAACAGTTATCGGAAAAAATTAAAATGCTCTGGAATGATAAAGAGAAACTGGCGGCCTACAGTGAAAATTGCAGAAATGTTCATTTTATGTCTTTGGAAGAATACTGCATGGAGATGATGAATTTATATGAAAAATAAATCCGTAAAAGAACTTCGATTATTATATGTGGCGCCCCGGTATCATACCAATCAGGTACCGGTTATGCGCGGCTTTCATAAATACAATTGTCAGGTCATGTTTATGGCCCAGTACGAGGGTGTCGGTGAAGTTCATGACAATGTAGACTTTCGTCTGATGAAAAAGAGCCTGCTTTCCAAGCTCATATTTAAAGTTGTGGAAAAAAAGTACGGCCCCAGTCATGCGGAAGGGATAAAGGCAAGATTATTTTTGCCTGCATTTTTCCATACCCTGCGGACCATTAAGGGATTTAACCCTGATTTGGTAGTGTACAGAGAACGTTATCCTGCTACTTTGGCGGTATACCTGATTTGTAAAATGCTGGGCATCCGGAAAAACATCCTGTATGTGCAGCAGCCGATTTATGACAATGAATATATGGGCGGCGGTTTCAAGAACAGCCTGAAGAAACTTTTGTTCCCCAAAGTAACCTTTTCCCCCATTTTATTTCACGGAAAGAAGCGCAGTAAAGAAGAAAAAAGTGACCTTTACTTTGTGCCCCTTGTAGTAGAAGGAAAAGACAGTGCCCTTATGGCGGAGCGGACTTATTTCGAGGATGGAGTAATCCGTTTCCTGGATATCGGAAAATATAGGGATTATAAGAATCACTTTTTCCTCATTGATGCTTTTGACGGATTAAAAAAGAAGATTTCATTAGCCGGCGTGAAGCTGACAATTATCGGACAGGTATCCAATTGTAACGAAGAAGCTTACTTTGAAAAACTGAAGACCTATATTGCGGAAAAAGAATTGCAGGATGTGATTGAGGTCCGCAAAGGAATTCCTTATGAGGAAATGGATGCTTTGTACAGAAAGCATGATGTGCTGCTGCTTCCGAGTACTTATGAGAGTGCAGGAATGGTAATTCCGGAAGCGATGGAAAAAGGGCTTTGTGTCGTAACCAGTATTTATTGCGGACTGGGCAGTTATTTGGAGGAATATGACTGTGGTTATACGTTTCCCCTAAATGACACCCGGAAGCTGGAAGAAATTATCATGAGCCTGATGGTAGATGGTGATCTGATCAGGCAAAAAGGCCGCGAAAGCGTAAAAGCAGTACAGGAGCATCTGCTTTTTGAAAACTATTTGGAAAAGCTAAGTGAATTAACGGAAGCAGAGTTTGATTATTCTTTATTTTCGGAATAAATAAGCATAAAAGTTGATGATGGGAAAGCAACATGATGGGTGGATGGAATCAGATATTCGTGAGTGAAAAATTTCAGAAAATTAAATCTGACACAGCGTATAGCTGCTTTTATCTGGCAGTTCTGATTGAAGTGCTGATTGTACTAATCGATAAAAGTGCGTACGCAAATCCCGTGGAAGGACTTCTGTTCCGGCTGACTTTTTTATTATGCTTTATGAAAGTATGTCTGACCAAATACTCCCTGAGGGAATATTTGGTTATTGTGCTGTTTTTGGGACTTGGCGTGATTTCTTATATTGCGGCGGACAGAAATGATGTTATCCGGATGGTAATGTTTGTGGCAGCCTGTAAGAACGTAGACATGAAAAAATGTCTGAAGTTTGTTTTTTATCTGACCATGATAGGTTGTATAGCAATTATCACCCTGTCTTTACTTGGTGTGGGCGGAGAGATTGCACTGACCCAGGACTACGGACGGGGCAGCGTGGAAACCAGGTATACGCTGGGCATGGGACACCCCAATTCCCTGCATTGTATGATTATGGCACTGTCAGTGCTTGGTATGTACCTGTATCAGGAAAAATTAAAATGGTACAGTTATCTGGCAGTTGTGGCGATGAATCTCTTTTTCTTTTTGCTGACTGATTCCAAAACCAGTGTATTAATGGTATTTTTTGCGGTAGGATATTTGGGTGTCTGTCAATACGGAAAAGGAGAAAAAATAAAGAAATTCTGCGGCATTATGAGCTTTTTGCTGACGGCAGGAAGTATAGCTGTTTCCGTATTTTGTGCGCATTATGCATACTATATCTATAATCACAGGTGGGGGATAGACAGAGGACCTGTTCCGTCCTTCTTTGTGAAACTGGATTTGATTTTTACGGGAAGAGTACATAATCTGGTAGGAACCGATAGGTGGGAAGGTACCACATCCACCTGGTCGCTTTTTTCTTCTCCTGCCAATCATTATTACTTTGACATGGGATGGGTAAGACTGTTTTATTGGTATGGCATCATTCCGGCCTGTATTTTTGTGGCAGTTTTGTTTATTGTCTTGTTTTATTGCTACAAGCAAAAAAAGTACGCAGCAATGATGCTCTTAACATCCTTTGCTGTTTATAATGTTGTGGAAGCCCATTACATTTCGGTTTATTGGGCAAGAAATTACGTACTTTTCTTAATCGGAGCCTATTGGTGCGATATTTTGTGTGAAGCAGCCAAAAAGAGAAAGAAGGATTTATGAAAATTGCATTCGTAGATTTGGGCCGTCACTTCGGCGGTATTGAAGTGTATATGTTGTCTTTGCTGGCTGAACGCAAAAAGCAGGGAAAGAAGGACGTCATTTTAGCAAGAAAGGACAGTGCCTTTTTTCAGAAACTGACAGAAGCCGGTTACGGAAAAGAAACCCTGGCAGTGGGTTTTGATTTGGGAAGTATCAGGGAAGCACGCAGACGCCTGAAAGAAGAAAAGGTGGAGATGATTCATACCAACGGGATTAATTCCGGTATGTTTGCAAGCCTGTTAGGCCTTAAGGTTAAATGCGTGGCAACCGTTCACGGGGATGCTGCTTTTGATAGAATTGAAAAAAATATCCTTATCCAAAGGGGATTTGTTTGGCTGGAAAACCGGCTGTTAAAGAAGTGCAATCAGGTAATTGCAGTTTCGGAAGCGATAAAGGAAATATTAATCGGACGGGGCATTCCCTCAGAAAAAATAAAGGTTATCCATAACGGCATTGAAAAGATGGATTATACAGCTGCAGAAGGCCCGGACGGTCAGGAGAAAAACCTCTTCCGGATTTGTTTCGTGGGACGACTGGAAAAGGTAAAAGGCTGTGAATACTTAATAAAAGCGCTTGCTGAACTGAAGGATCAAGCTTATCTTTGTGATATTTACGGGGAAGGGAGCCTTAAGGAAGAACTGAAACTGCTTTGCAAGGAGGTAGGCATAGAAGAAAAGGTTGTTTTTAAAGGATTTTCAGGTGAAATCAGAAAGGTTCTTAACCTGTATGATGTATTGGTGCAACCTTCTTTATTTGAAGCCTTTCCGTTAACGCCCCTTGAGGCCATGAACGCCGGAGTTTTGGTTATCGGCAGTAATGTGGGCGGTATGAAGGAACTGATTCAGGACGGGGAAACGGGGCTGAAATTTGAAGCCGGACAAGCCCATGAATTAGCAGAAAAAATCCGCCGGGTAATTGAAAATGAAGCGGAAGCAGCAGCCATCAAAGAGAATGCTTATCGTCTTTTTGAAGAAGAATATACCAAAGAAATAATGTGTGAAAAGACCTTTAAGCTACTGGAGAGTATTTAGAAATGAAATGTGATTTATCAATCGTTGTACCCATTTACAATGTGGAAGCATACTTAGTGCAGACCATTGAAAGTCTGCTTGCCCAAGTAGATTATGATTATGAAATTGTACTGGTTAATGACGGTTCCAAGGACAGCTCCGGAGATATTTGCCAAAGATATCTGGAGAAATATCCGGAAAAAATACAGCTGGTAAATAAAGAAAACGGTGGCCTTCCCAGTGCCAGAAAAGCCGGTGTCCGCGCGGCAAACGGCGAATATGTAACCTTCCTTGACGGGGATGACTGGGTGGATGCGGATTATTATTATCAAATGATACAGGCTGCCAAAGAGCATCAGGCGGATGTTGCCTGCAGCAGTCATACCATTTCCTATCCGGATAAAGATATTCCGGAAAAAAACGGTGTAGATAGCGGCGTATATGTAGGTGAGGCACTTCTCGAAGTGAAAAACAAAATGCTTTATCAAAGACCCTATTACACCTACGGGATTTATCCCAGCCTTTGTATGAAGGTGATCCGTAAGGAACTGCTGGAGAAATTTATATACAATGTGCCTGACAGTGTGACCATTGCAGAGGATGCGGCCGTTTCTTTTCCCTTACTTTTTTCCTGTAACGGCTTTGTGATGCTGAATGAAAACACCGGCTATTACTACAGGCAGTTACAGACCTCCATGATGAATAAGTACGACCCGAAGAAGTTAACCAAAGTTGTTATGGTCATGGATTATATGGAGACGGCTTTTGCGCCCTACTCCCCAAAATACGGGCAGCAGATTGACCGGTATTATACCCAGTTAATTAAGGAACTGGTCAAGAATGAACTTTTAGGTGATGCCCCTTATGATGAAAAGATAGGAAAAATAAGGGCTTTGACCGAAAAAGAATATACCATGCGGGCGTTAAAGGATCTGAGTGGTATTTCCCTGTTTTATAATTTGTTTTTCAGATTCATCAGAAGCCGCAGATTTGCGGTTCTGAATATAGGGTATACCCTATATAAGAAATTAAAGCATTAAGATACCATGGGGTAGAGGAGACTTACATGAAGATTTGTTTTACAGCTTCATCGGGAGGACATTTGGAAGAGATTAAGTGCCTTTTTCCCGTAGCGGAAGGATGCGACTCCTTTTTGATTACGGAAAAAAGCGGTGATGTCAAAACCGTTTGCACAGACAATACTTATTATCTCAGACAGACCAACAGGCGGGAGCCCTTGTTTTTCATTCACTGCTTGAGAATTTTAAGACAAGTGTCCAAAATACTCAAAAAAGAAAAGCCCGATTATGTGATTTCCACCGGTGCACTGATTACTTATCTGGTGTGCATCGTTGCGAAGATGAGGAAAATTAAAATCATTTATATAGAGACATTTGCAAGGGTAGACAGACCTTCCCTGACGGGACGTTTTATGTACCCCATTGCTGATTTATTTCTGGTGCAGTGGGAGGAGCTTAAGAAAGTATTCCCGGATGCGGTATATGTAGGAGGTGTATTTTAATGATCTTTGTGGTGCTTGGCACGCAGAAATTCCAGTGCAACCGCCTACTTAAGGAAATTGACCGGCTGGTAGAAAATGGCAGCATTACGGAAAAAGTATTTGCCCAAAAGGGAAATTCAGACTATGTCCCGCAACATTATGAATATACGGATTTCCTGGTAAAAGAGGAATTTGAAAAATACGTAGAGGAAAGCAGTCTGTTAATTACCCACAGCGGTGTGGGAACGATTCTTTCGGCGGTAAAACACAAAAAGCCCGTGATTGTATATCCCAGACTGAAAAAATACAAAGAGCATGTGGATAATCACCAGTTAGAGATTGCAACGGACTTTTCCAAAAAGGGATTGGTCCTAATGTGCGGCGAACAGGATGATTTGGGACAAAAGATTAAGGAAAGCAGGACCTTTTCGTTCGGAACTTATGTATCCCAAAGAGAGAATGTGTTACAGACAATAAGGGACTACATACAAGAGAAGTGATAGGATAAATTAAAGGGAAAGGAAGGAAAGTATGGACAAAAAATTTAAGACAATTATTTTTTCTATATTTTTATCCGTATTGATATTCCATAACATTATCGAGCGGTTTATTCCCGTATCGCGGTTTTTTGACGAGGGAATCGCACTACTGTGGCTGCCGCTTTCGGTTTATGATTATATTAAAAATCATAAAACCCAGGGAACTAAAATGTCGAAAATCAAGAAGCTGGAGCTTGTGCTGATTATCGCATTTCTTCTGTGCGGACTTGCAGGAAATGTTTTATATAAATTCCAGCCGGTATGGGTTGTGGCAGTTTCTGCAGTTCTGGCAGTGAAATTTTTTGCGATTTTATTATCTGCAGGCTATATCCAGAAATTCTTACAGGTAAATTTAGAAGAGCAGGGGACGGTAGTCCGGGTAATCAGTGTGTTTTGGTTTTTGTATTATCTGTTGTCTTTGCTGTTGCCTGATTGGTTTGCGCCGCCTACAGCCTGGGATATCTGTGCGAAATCATCCATTCTGTTTGCGCTGCTTGTATATTGCACCCACAAAAATGTATGGCTTTACAGGATAAGCGTACTGATGATGCTGGGCATGCTCCTGTTAAGCGGCAAAGAAAAAGCTTACGGCGCAATTTTGGTGTTTGGCCTGTTCTACTATTTGATTGTGCATAAAAAAGTCCAAACGAAGCTTAGGTACATTTTATATATGGCAATTCCCATTGCATTCCTGGCATGGGATAAAATCTATTATTACTATGTGGAGGGAAACGGACGCTATGCCAAGAGCATTATGACCAGTACGTCCCTTCAGATTGCCAGGGATTATTTCCCCATCGGTACGGGGTTTGGCACCTTTGCATCTAACTATGCCAAAATTCATTATTCCCCCGTGTATTATCTGTACGGAATCGCAGAAAACGGACAGCTGAGCGCGGACTCTAAAAAGTATTTAACGGATTTGTTCTGGCCTGTTTTATTTGGTGAGACAGGGGTTTTGGGCACGATTCTTTACAGCGCACTGATTATTTTACTGTTTATGCAGGTCCAGAGAGTATTCTTTTACCACAAGAAAAAATATCTGTTGCTGATATTTATGTATGTATTTATGCTCATGACAACCTTTACGGAGGCCGGATTTATGCAGCCGATGATTATGGT
>JAFZDQ010000035.1 GCA_017561085.1 Lachnospiraceae bacterium | reverse complement strand
AGTAAATTTCTGATATAAGTTCCTGTAGCTCAGTAGGATAGAGCGTTCGCCTCCTAAGCGAAAGGCCGCTGGTTCGACTCCAGTCAGGAACGTTCTACGAAAACGTTAAAGTTTCAAAAAGCCGAAATTTTAACGTTTTTTTACGTGTTCAAATGAAAATATCTGCTTTCATTATTTGGATTATATGTTATACTGCTATTAAGAAAAGTGTTTTATCTATCAACCGGATATTGAGGACTATGTATGATGGAACAGAAAAAGACTTATGAGGAATTAGCGGCTCAGGTAAGAGAGCTGGAAGAGAAAGCTAAATATTTGGAAACAGTACTGGATTCCTTGCCGGTTAATATTTTTGTGAAGGATACAGACTGTAAGTATCGTTTCGCCAATAAGATTTGTGATTTAACCAATCATGTAAAACGTGGTGATCTTTTGGGCAAGACGGACTTTGAAATCAATTCCTCCAAAGAAATTGCGCAAAATTATTATGATGATGATATTAGGATTATGGCTACGAAAGAAGGAAGCCGTAAACTTTCTCCTGTTTTGGTAGATGGAGATGTGAAATATGTTGATATATTTAAAGAGCCTATCATTGATAGTGAAGAAAATATTTTAGGTATTATCGGCATGGTGATTGCTCCCGAAGACTGGGGATTGTATAAGGAGCGTTTTAGTCAGGACTTTGAAGAATATGAGAAGACCTTCAAACGGAGTGACAGTTTCATTTTTGATTATGATATTGGCCATCAAAAAGTAATTGTATTAAAAGAATTAGAAGGTTTTGAATTTTTTAAGAGTGGAGAGTTAGATATTCAAACATTAGTAGATATGGAGAATATCTACAGAGAAGACGCCATTTTGTTAAAGGAAACCTTAGAAAAACTTAAAAACGGAAGTAAAGAAGAGTCAATTGTAATCCGTTTTTATGATTTAAGGAAGCATATTAAGTGGTGCCGGCTTTCCTTACGTTCCATATTTGATAAACATATTAATTCTGTACATGCCATCGGAGTTATCAAACCCCTTACAGACTCTGTTGTGGAAGCGGAGCAGATGAGTATAACCATTGATGATGTTAGCCGTCAGTTAACTACCGTTCTCGGTAACCGGTATGATTCCTTTATGTATTTCAATTTGAAGGAACGGTATTATCATATATTGGGACTGAAAAATGATGCGATTTTACACGGATTGAAAACAACAGGTTCTTTGACGGATTTTAAAGAATTTTGTGTAAAATATATTCATAAAGAGGATTTAGCAACTTGTTTAAATATTATTAAATCCTTTGGAAGAGAGATTTCTTTCCGGCAGAAAAAAGATTTCTTTTCTGCAGAATTCCGCTATATGGAGGCGGAAGGTTTCTACAGATGGAAGGAAATCGATATTTATCAGGTGCATGAGAATTTTGTGGATGGTTTATTGGTTACGACCTTTGACGTAGATGAAGTGGTAAACGAAAACCAGAATCAGAAAATGAAAGAAATCAACAACGGTATCATTGATATTTTAAGTACGGTTGTGGAATTTAGAAGTATTGAATCCGGAAACCATATTAAGAGGATGAAAGGATTCACGAAGATACTGCTCAAATATGTAAACGCCATTTATGAGGATGTACATTTATCCAAGGAAACCATGGAAGTAATTGCTTCTGCGGCAGCGATGCATGACGTAGGAAAGGTTGCCATTCCGGACAGTATTTTGTTAAAACCGGGACGCCTTACCGAAGAAGAATATGAGCTGATGAAGGAACATACCGTGAAGGGCTGTGAAATCTTAGATTCCATGGCTACCTTACAGGATGAAAATTATTACAAATACAGCTATGAAATTTGCCGCTATCATCATGAAAGATATGACGGCAGAGGATATCCTGACGGACTTGTGGGAGATGATATTCCGTTGGCGGCACAGGTAGTGGCAGTGGCGGATGTTTATGATGCACTGGTAAGTAAGAGAATTTACAAAGATGCATATTCCCACGATACAGCATTCCAAATGATTATGAACGGAGAATGCGGTGCCTTTGATCCCAGGCTGTTAGAGTGTTTTGTCCTTGCGAAAAATGAAATGGAAGCACTTGCCAGAGAATATGGCGACTAAAGGAAAAAGAAATAAAAATATGAAAAGACATGAAAAACCCGTTACCTTAGGTAAATACTTAAGTAACGGGTTTTTTGTCAGCTTTTTAAGAGTTGTTTTGTCAGGGTTGTTCTGTCAGGAACCGGTCTTCATAAGGAAGAACAAGCTCGTTTATTATTTGATTAGAAAAAGCGCGGGTATCCTCCATGACCTGACTTAAGTTATCTTCAGTAACCTGATGTGTTTTGGATATCAGGCTATTACAGATATAGTGGTTGACCTCAGCAGAAAAATGTAAGGTGTCCATATAATTATTTAAGTTAGTAACGATTTCCCTGTCATTTAAAAAGAAATACACCTCTGCATTTTCATATTCCAAAAGCATTTCCATAGCCGCTTCCAAATTATAAAGATAAGCGTCAGTATCTCCGGTACGGTAGCAATTGTCCCACCAAAGCATGGAATAAGGAGGGATAAAAAACTTAAAGGTGGTTTCGGGATGCCTTTCCAATTGATTTTTCAGTAAAGCGAGATTGCCTTCCAAATTTTCCTGATAATAATCCTTGGGGCGCATTTCCTGCACGGAAGCTTTTCGCTGATACTGGCTTAAAATCATATCTTCGCTGAAGCTTTTCCACTGGGCCCAGTTGTAAGAATTACCTTCATCGTAGTCCCCTATTACAGAGTTAGCAAGCATATAAGGTATTTTTTCCAGGAGGACATCCTTGTTCAAAAGATATTGGATATCATTGATGTAATTAGTGTCATAGAGATACATCGGGCAGCCGGTACTTTCATAAGTGGTAACCGGTGCAGCGGACAAGGAAGACGGATCTATATTATAAAAAACATATTTTATATCCTGTTTTTCAAAGGCAATATCAAGTAAAAAACACAGGTCTGCCGTGGCACCGTAGGAACGCACCGCTTTAATGGAGGTGCAGTCAAAACCCTCGTCAAACCAGCGGTTGTTGTAATTTTCTGCTACACTGGAGCCGGCAATCACACTGTCATATTCAAAATTTTTTAAGGTACCCACGCACTGGTACTCTTTGTCGCTTAGGACGGCCTTCAGTCCCGGGAGAGGCTTATGATATTGGTAAAAAGGGTCAAACAAAATGACCAGACCCATGCAACACAAAAGTAAAACCAATAACCCGACAAAGAGCCGTTTCAAATAGTTCTGTGACATATTTTTTCTTCCTTTTAAAAATTAAAATAGATGAAGGTACTAACCTGTGAAAAGGAAATGATACACCAGGTCAGCAAAAGAACCGTAACCAGACATTTCTTTTGGGATAAAGGGTTCTCATTTACAATTTGTACAGCATTTTTCCGGCTGATGATGAAAGCGCTGATAATCAGGAGCAGGATAAATATTGCCAGATAAGCATAATTTAAAAATTCCGGTTTGGTTAAGTTAATCACCTGTTTTACGATATAAAATTCAGGAATATCCAGGGTGGCAACCATTTTGTAAATGACGCCGGTGTGTTTCAGCATTCCGATATTTTTGAACATTTGGAAGGCCTGACGCATGCTTTCACTACGGAAAAAGAAAAGGGAAAGATTAAAGCAGGCGAAGGTAAAGAACCAACCCACCGGGCGGGGAATGTATACTTTGGCCGGAATTTTGTCATTGCTTTCTTTAATTCCGATAATTCCCAGATTGTCCCAGACTACCAAAAGTCCCTGCATGGTACCCCATGCAATGTAAGTCCAGTTGGCGCCGTGCCAGATTCCGCTTAAGAAGAATACCATAAAGGTGTTAAAGAGGGTCCGCACCCGCCCTTTCCGGCTTCCGCCTAAGGGAATGTACACATATTGGATAAAGAAACGGGACAGGGTCATGTGCCAACGCTGCCACAATTCTTTCACGGAGCAGGCTTTGTACGGAGAATTAAAGTTCATGGGCAGTTCAATGTTAAACATTTTACCAAGTCCCATTGCCATGTCGCTGTATCCGGAAAAGTCAAAATAGATTTCAAAGGT
>JAFZDQ010000034.1 GCA_017561085.1 Lachnospiraceae bacterium | reverse complement strand
AGGAATCGGTTGGGGACAGGAACCCTGGTCCCAGCTGGAAATGCAGGTTGAGGATGAACTTGCGAAGAAGATAGCAGGGGAAACCGATACGGCCTTGGTGATTATCGGACGTACTGCAGGCGAAGACAAGGACAATTTAAATCATCCCGGCTCCTATCTTTTGACCGATATTGAAGAAGATGTACTGGCAAAGGTACGTAAGTATTTCAAAAAAGTAATTGTGGTATTAAATGTAGGCAACATCATGGACATGGCTTTTGTGGATAAGTATCAGCCGGATGCCGTGCTTTATGCTTGGCAGGGCGGTATGGTAGGCGGCCTGGGAACCGTGGACGTGCTCACGGGAAAAGTAACTCCCTGCGGTAAACTGCCGGATACCATTGCTTATGATATTACCGATTATCCGTCCGATGCCAATTTCGGTAATCTGGACAGGGATGTATATGAAGAAGATATCTATGTGGGCTACCGCTTCTTTGAAACCGTAGCAAAGGAAAAAGTACGTTATCCCTTCGGATTCGGTCTTTCCTATACGGAATTTGAAATTGTGCCTACGGATTTCCGGTTTGAAGAAGATGCGGTAGCAGTTTCCGCACAGGTAACCAATACCGGTTCTTACCATGGAAAAGAAGTGGTTCAGGTTTATGTCAGCCTTCCCCAGGGCAAACTTGGTAAGCCCCTTAAAACACTGGCAGGCTTTGCCAAAACAAAGACCCTTGCGCCGGGAGAGAGTGAAACGGTTACCGTGAAGGTACCTCTTTATACCATTGCTTCTTATGATGAAACAGGAGTAACCGGCTTTGCTTCTTCTTATGTGTTAGAAGAGGGAAGCTACACCTTTTATGTGGGCAACCAGGTACAGGATGAAAAATTGGCCGGCGGCTTTGAACTGGCTGAAACCAAGCTTGTGGAAACCTTAACACAGGCCCTTGCACCGGTGTACGCATTTAAGAGAATGAAACCCTTTGTGGCAGAGGACGGAAGCATCCGTATGGAAAAGGAAGAAGTTCCTTTAAGAAAGATTTCCCCTGCCGAAAAGAGACTTGAAAATCTCCCTGTGGAAATTCCGGTAACGGGGGATAAAGGATATCAGCTGATTGATGTAAAAGAAGGCCGTGTATCCATGGAAGATTTCGTGGCACAGTTTAGTGATGATGACCTTTCCTGTATTATCAGGGGAGAAGGTATGGGCAGCCCGAAGGTAACGCCCGGTACCGCAGCGGCATTTGGCGGCGTATCCGAATCCTTAAAGAGTTACGGTATTCCTTGCGGCTGTTGCTCCGACGGTCCTTCCGGTATGCGTTTAGACAGCGGTATGAAGGCATTTAGCTTACCCAACGGTACCCTTCTTGCAAGTACCTTTAATGAGAAACTGGTAGAGGAGCTTTACAGCTTTACCGGTATTGAAATGGTGAAAAATAAAATCGAATGTTTATTAGGCCCCGGTATGAATATTCACAGACATCCTTTAAACGGAAGAAACTTTGAATATTTCTCCGAAGATCCTTTGGTAACCGGTAAAATGGCAGCAGCCATGGTCAGAGGCTTAAAGAGTGCAGGCGTAACCGGTACCGCAAAGCATTTTTGCGGAAATAACCAGGAAACCAAGCGTCACAGCATTGATTCCGTGGTTTCCGAAAGAGCACTCCGTGAAATTTATTTAAAGGGCTTTGAAATTGCGGTAAAAGAAGGCGGCGAGGATTCCATTATGACCACCTACGGTGCGGTGAACGGTATTTGGACGGCAGGAAGCTATGACTTAAATACTACCATCCTTCGCGGTGAGTGGGGCTTTGAAGGTATCGTAATGACAGACTGGTGGGCAAAAATCAACGATGAAGGCTGTGAAGCGGTAACCAACAACTTCGCGGCAATGGCCCGTTCCCAGAATGACCTTTATATGGTTTGCCATGATGCGGCTATTAACAGCACGGATGACAATACCCTTGCTTCTTTGGAAGCAGGTACCCTTGCCAGAGCAGAACTTCAGAGAAATGCCATGAATATTTGCGCGTTTTTGATGAACACCCATGCACTTGCAAGATTTGTGGGAGAGGGAGAACAGGTAGAGGTAATCGGTGATGATGAGTTTATCCCCCTTGGCAGCGGTGAAGTGGTTTATTACAAGGTAGACGGTGAGTTAGAGATTTCCTTAGAGGGTGTAGACTCAAGCAAGAATGCGGATTTCGTATTTGCCCTGGATGTGGAAAAACTGGGAAGCTACCGTGTGGAAATCACTGCGAAATCTGATTTGGGTGAACTGGCGCAGCTTCCTGTAACCTTGTTCTATCAGAGCGTACCCATGGCACAGTTTACCTTTAACGGTACCGGCGGTGAGTGGGTGACGATAGCAAGAACCACGGTGATGCACAATAAATATCCCGTACACAGATTGTTCTTCGGACAGAACGGTCTGGTAGCGAAATCTATTAAATTTATTTTTGAAAAGCCCTTAGGGGAAAAGGATGCAGAGGATCCCTTTGTATTATAAAAATTAGGAATCAGATATTGATTTATGGGAAGAGTTGCCTGCGGCAGGAGGTGCTGTCGCAGGTAATTCTACATATTTTTCAGAATTTTAAAAAAGTTTCGGAAAAGTATTGACAAGAACTTATATAGATAGTATACTGTCAAAGTGGTTCGGGGATAACCCCACACAACAGACCCTTGGGATCTTAGCTCAGCTGGGAGAGCATCTGCCTTACAAGCAGAGGGTCACAGGTTCGAGCCCTGTAGGTCCCACTACCGCGAAAGCGGTTTAACAGAATATGGCGAGATGGCTCAACTGGCTAGAGCGTCCGGTTCATACCCGGGAGGTTGAGAGTTCGAGTCTCTCTCTCGCTACGAAGATAAACCCTTGAAAGCATTGCTTTCGAGGGTTTTTTGATGCGCGGAGGAAGTCCTTGACAAGCCGCTTATTTTATATGATAATAAAAACGAACAAATGTTTGGATTTTAAATATGTATTTTGATCATATATGAGGTTAAGACAAATGCAGGAGAAGAAAAGGATTCCTACCGGGGAACAACAGCAAATTATAGAAACCACAGAAGGAAATATCCGTGTACGTGCGGTACCCGGTTCGGGCAAGACCTTTGTACTGACGAACAGGATTGCGTATCTGATTCAGGAATTGTATGTAGAGCCGTCCTCCATTGTGGCCATGACCTTTACCAACAAGGCGGCGAATGAGATGAAACGCCGGCTAAAGGATATGGTAGGGGATATGGCGACTTGTTTTGCAGGCACGTTTCATGGTTTTTGCAATGTGATTCTAAAGGAAGAAATCCATCAGGTTTCTTATCCCAAGACCTTTGTGATTTTAGATAAGCGGGCGCAACTTGATTTGATCAGGGAAGTGGCAGATGAAAATCAGATATCCCTTAAGGAGCTGACTGCCGGACATATGATGGAGAAGATTTTACAGCACAAGCAACAGCCTGACTATCTGCGTTATCTGATTAGCAAGGACAAGAGCCTTTTGGAACGGAAGCTGCAGGAGGTAGTGAAGGAAGAGGATGTTATTTATTTTCACTATTTGAAGAAGCAGAGGGATAACTATGCCCTGGATTTCGAGGATATGCTGCAGTTTACCCTTTCTATTTTACAAAAGGATGAGGAAACCTTAGCCAAGTGGCAAAAGCGGTGCCAGTATGTGCTTTGTGATGAGTACCAGGATGTGAATGCCCAGCAGGACCGTTTGCTGACTCTTTTAAGCGGCAGATATCATAATCTGATGGTGGTAGGGGATGATGACCAGTGTATCTACGGATGGCGTGGCTCGGAAGTAGATTATATGGTGAATTTTGACAAGACCCATGAAGATACCACCGATTTTTCTTTAAGTGAGAATTTCAGAAGTACACCGGAGATTGTGGCAGTGGCCAATTCTTTGATTGAAAAGAACAGAAACAGGCTTGAGAAACTGATGTATACCAATAATCCCTCCGGAAAGAAGCCTCTTTATTATGTAGCGGCTACGGAAGATACGGAGGCAGAATTTATTGCGGATACGATATTAAAGTCCGGCGGGGAAAGGTTTTTTGAGTATGCGGTATTGGTGCGCGCTGCTTCTCAGACCCGGGCCTTGGAAGAATCCTTTATTAAGAAAAAGATTCCCTATAAGATTTTGAGCGGTGCACAGTTTTACAGTTCCGAAGAAATCCGGACGGTGCTGGCTTACCTGCGGCTTGTTTATGCCTTGGGGGACCTTGACTTCGTATGGGCCATTCAGCATCCCCGCAGGGGATTTGGAAAGAAATCCATAGAGGAGTTAAAGCGTTATGCCGCGACCAATGGATTATCTTTCATGGAAGCACTGGGGAAGCAGATAGAAACGGGACTGATACGAAAGAAATCAATCATTTCCTTTTATGAAAATATACGGAAGCTTCACGAGAGTCATCAGAACTATTCAGCAAGAGACCTTGCGGGGATGGTACTTGATTTGGGCTATCGGGAGGACCTTCAGAATGATGTGGAGCAGACCCGACTTGATAATGTGACAGAACTTTTGACAACCATCAGCAATCTGGAAACAGAAAATGTGGAGAGACTTTCGTTAGAAGAATTGCTGGCTCATTTTGCGCTTTTTTCTGCGCAGGATGATGATACGAAGAGTAACGTAGTGCGGATTATGACGATTCATACGGCCAAGGGACTGGAATTTCCGGTGGTTTTTGTTCCCGGAATGGCGGAAGGACAGTTCCCCAGCAAAAAGCTCCGCAACAGTGAAGAATTTGAAGAAGAGAGGCGGCTTTTTTATGTGGCAATTACCCGTGCCATGAAGGAGCTTTATATCAGTAGCTACCGTTGTAAGGTGGCGGGCTTTCCGGTAAGTGCATCTTCCTTTGTGGGAGATATCGACCATAAATTGCTTCAGTATTTAGGAGCGAAGGTTGTTTCAGGAACCGCCACGCCGGAGATCCTTGAAAAGACAGGATTTGCGGAAGGGGACAGGGTAGAGCACCCGGTATTCGGTCAGGGAAGCATTGTGGGCGTGGATATGCTGCTACAGTCCTATGAGATTAAATTTGATGGTTTGAAGGATACCAGGATGATTGTCTTTCGTGCGAAACTAAAGAAGGTGGAGTAAAAAGTAATTGATTGTGTCAATGTGATATTTTTAACTATAGTGTTAAATTTTGTGATATAATGCAAAAAGTGAATTTATCGTATAATCGAGAGGACCAATGATGAAAAAAGTAATCTCTCCCCGCCTGATGATGATTTTATCCATGGCGATATTCGGTACCCTGGGGCCGTTTGTAAGAAATATT
>JAFZDQ010000033.1 GCA_017561085.1 Lachnospiraceae bacterium | reverse complement strand
TAAATAAAAAAATTAATGAAACCTTTAATCATTTTAGGAATGTCAAGCGTTATTATATATAGAGAGTCACAAGAAAGGAGGCTGGAGCGTGTTAAGTGATGATAAGTTAATAGAACAGATTAAGGCTGGTGATGAACAGGCGGCAGAAGAACTGATTACACGCTATTATGCATCTATACTGCGTTATTGTAGGTGGCATTGCTCCAGCGTGGAAAAAGCCGAAGATTTGACGCAGGAAACATTCTACAAGTTGTTCAAAAATATATCCGGCTATAAAGGAAAAAGAAAATTTAAAGCCTATTTATATACCATTGCAAACAGATTGTGTATTGATGAAAGCAGAAAGAAACCACTTTATTCGATAGAGGATGAAGAAATCATTATAGATGAGTGCGATGAAATACTCAGGATGGAGGATAAGGCGGAGGTAAATTATCTTTTAAGTACCTTATCACCCGAACAAAGGGAAGCAATTATATTACGCTTCGGAGAGCAGCTTGAATTTCATGAAATAGCAAAAGTAATGGGATGTAATATGAGGACTGCACAGAGTAGGGTTCGGAGCGGATTAAAAATTATGAGAAAGGAGCAGGAGAATGAAAGATAAAACCTTAAAAAGTAATTTGTATCATTCTTTGAGAGAGGAAGTACAACCGAAGAGAATGGAAGAAACGATAAACCATTGTACTGAGATTATGAAAGAACAGATGCTTTATAAAGAAGAACCAAGAACAAGTTTTTTTCATTATTTATCGGATGTTTTTCGCTTTGAAGGAATTCCCATATTTGTTTTGCAAGCAGTAACACTATTTATTGTCTGTTTAACTATTATGAATGTGGCGGATATTCCGCAAAATATACCTGTTTTTATGCCACTATTTGTATTGGCTGTGCTGCCTGTTCTCTTCAAAAGTCAGTTATATGGAATGAGTGAAATTGAGGCAGTAACAAGAGCGTCCAGCGCACAGATTATGTTGGCTAAACTAATTCTGGCAGGTGCGGCAAATCTGGTTTGTATTACTATCGTATTATGTCTGGAAGTATCGCTGCAGAATAGTAGCAACGGTCTTGGACAGATGGTGCTATATTGCTTGGTCCCTTATTTGGTTTGTATGACGGGGATGCTCAGACTGGTACGATTGCAGAGGAAAGAGAGCATAAAGATATGTGCAGTTGTGATGCTTGGTTCCTGTGCTTGTTGGGCAATGACGGCAAGAGTGATGCCGTGGATATATGCCACTTCAGCAATCGGATTTTGGTTGCTTGCATTTGTGGTATTCGCAATGTTTTTTGTAAAAGAAATATTGTTCATTGTAGATATGAGAAAGGAAGGAAAAATGTATGGAATTATCGCTTGATCGTTTGACGAAGCATTATGGAAATAAAATTGCAGTAGATTGTGTAAGTGCAACATTGAAACCGGGTGTATATGGTCTTTTGGGAGCAAATGGTGCAGGTAAGACAACTTTAATGCGTATGCTATGCGCCATTCTGGAATCAACTTCCGGAGAAGTGCTGTTGAATGGAAAAGAAGTAACTTCAATGGGGGCAGATTATAGAAATGTGTTGGGATATTTACCGCAGGACTTTGGGTATTATCCAAACTATACAGCAATGGAGTTTTTAATGTATGTTGCAGCACTGAAAGGAATACCAAAGGATATTGCCAAGAAGAGGGCAAAGGAACTATTGGAAGTAGTGGGATTAAGTAATGTGGCAAATAAGAAGGTAAAAACTTTCTCCGGCGGTATGAAACAGCGAGTAGGAATTGCCCAGGCATTACTTAACAATCCGGGGATATTAATTTTGGATGAGCCAACAGCAGGACTTGATCCGAAAGAGCGTGTACGTTTTCGTAATCTTCTTTCGGAATATGCGGGCGACAAGATTGTGATTCTTTCCACACATATTGTTTCAGATGTGGAAGCTATTGCAGATGAAGTATTGTTAATGAAAAAAGGTAAATTCTTATTGCAGGGTACTGTGGCAGAGCTTACACAAAAGGCAAATGGTAAGGTATGGGAACTGGCTGTATCACCAGCAGAGGCAAGAAAATGGCAGGCAAGTACTACGGTTGCAAATTTGAGGCATGAAGGAAATGATATTGTGTTGCGTATTATATCAGATAACATGCCAAGTGAAAGAGCTGTTCCGTGTGAAGCTACATTAGAAGACCTTTATTTATATTATTTCCCGACAGAAGAAGGGGGACAGTAGAATGGAATTATTTTTATTAGAACATAAGAAGTTATGGAGAAAGCGAATTGTTAAGATATGTGTTCTGTTATGCTTTGTCTATATTGTGATATTTGGAAGTATTTTGTCATTTCAATGGTTCACTTTTGGAAGTTCGGACGATTATACAAGTGCGTTTGGAAACAATTTTGATGGATATGGGATGATAAAAGAAAGTCAGGAATATTCATTAGCTTTTGGTGGCGAACTGACAGATGAAACTTTACAGCAGTTAGTAAGAGAGTATCAGCGAATGGAAGCCGCCGGAATGGAGAAAGAATTAGAGAAGACTGACTGGAAAATTATAAATAGCTGGTTGTCCATGTTATATCCGGAACTTCGTGATACAGGAACTTATCAGATTATGATTAGCTATGTTGAACCCAGTAAATTGGTTGGATTCTATGAGAGAAGAGAGCAGGCTATTGAGGATTTTCTGGAAAATAGTGGACAGGTAGGAAAAGAAAGAGACTATCTGCTTCAGATGGAAGAAAACGTTGAAACACCGCTTCGTTATGAATGGGTTGATGGTTGGTCACAGCTTCTTGGCAGCATGGTTGCAGATTTGGGTATTGTAATGGCTTTATTTTTGGCTATAGCATTATCCCCCATGTTCGCAGGAGAGTGGCATGATAATACAAGTGCATTGGTGTTGACAACAAAGAATGGTTGGAGAAAAATTGCTTTTGCTAAGGTGTTAACAGGTGTTGTATTTACGGTGGAGTTTTTTGTGATACTTGTAATTCCAAGTGTTGCATCCCAGATGTTCTTTATGGGTACGTCCGGTTGGGATATGCCGATTCAGAACATTAAACCGCTTGCTGTTGCTCCTATGAATATGTTGCAGGCAGAGGTTTATGAGTATGCATTTGCATTATTAGGTGCTATTGGATTTGCCGGTGTCATTATGTTTATTTCGGCAACCGTAAGAAATAACGTGCTTTCATTGCTGTTTAGTTTGGCGGTGGTATATGGTCCAATGATGGTTGCACAGTATTTTCCCTATGAAATGCAAAAAGCATTGGATTTATTACCTTTAGTTGGAAGTGGTGCGGATATTTTTAGAACAAATACTTTTCGTATCTTCGGAACATATATATGGTCTCCGTATCTGTTGATTACGGTTCCGCTTCTGATTGGTATCTGTTGTATGCCATTTGCTATAAAGAATTGGTCAAGAAGATTAAAGGCATAGGAAGAATATGACAGTAAAGAACAAAAAAGGAAGACGGATTGTAAAGGTATTATTGATAATAGTTGCTTTATATATGTTGATGATATTGTGGCAATTGATTGGTGATATCTATTCAAGATTGGTAAATACACATGAGATAGAAGTGTCTGAAGAATGGAATGGTGAAAGCTATCAAACTTCAATTGAGTGGAATTTAATCGTTGTGAATAGATGGAACCCAATACCGGAAAACTATAGCGTTGAACTAACAGTATTGTCAAATGGGCAGAAGGTGGATAGTAGAATATATCCGCACTTACAGGAGATGTTTGATGCGTCTAGAGCGGAAGGGATATATCCTATTGTCCGAGAAGGATATAGAACAGATGAAGAACAGCAGGAGATACTGGATGATAAAATCCAAGCCTACATAAACGAGGGATATTCGCAATGGAGGGCAGAAAGAACTGCAAAAGAATGGGTGGCTTTGCCCGGAACAAGTGAGCATCAATTAGGTATAGCAGTGGATATCAATGCTGATAAATCTAAGTGCACGAATGACGATGTTTATGCATGGCTTGCCGAAAATGCTTATAAGTATGGTTTTGTTTTGAGATATCCATTAGGGAAACAGGAAATTACTGGTACAAGCTATGAGCCATGGCATTATCGTTATGTAGGTGCGGAAGTTGCACAGGAAATTTATGAACAAGGGATATGCTTAGAAGAATATTTTGAATGATGCTAAGTGGAAAGACTGGAAAAGTTCAGTTTTACAACGAATCATGCGACTGATTTGATGATTAAAAATAAGAATGGAAACGATTACAGAATCGTTTCCATTCCTATTTTTTGTGGCTTTAAGCCGCAGGATTCATAAAATTTCATAGCGCCTTCATTCAGGCTCCAAACGTTTAAGGTTACGTTGTAGCAACCGGATTCTTTTGCGAAAGCAAGCACTGCTTCGTATAACTGCTTGCCGATGTGCTGTCCCCGTAAGTTTTCATCCACGCATAAATCATCGATGTATAGGGTTTTGATGTCTGTTAAGATGTTGTTATTTATATGTTGCTGGAAAATGCAAAATGCGTAGCCAAGTACCGTGCCGTTTTCGTCAACACCAACAAAAATAGGGCGCAAGTCATCCGTAATGATTGCTTTTAATTCTTCATCCGTATACTTTTTAGCCCCATATTTGAAAATGTCGGGGCGCCCTTTGTGATGAACCAGACAAACCTGCATCAGCAGATTATTGATACCGTCCATGTCTTCAAATTTTGCTCTTCTGATTTCCATGTAAATCACCTGTCTTTCTTTCATCTGCTTTTTAACTATAGCACAGGATATGGTAAAATGCAAAAGAACCAAGCAAAAAGGGGCAGTTTCGTGGTGGGAGTGGTTGTTTCTTTCCTGAAAAAAGGTATAATGGAAAAAGGAAAACCAAGGAGGCGCATACCATGCTGTTATGTGTGAAAAGAAGATTAATTGGTAAATTCGTAAAAACCATCCGGAAAAACTGGGGCGCAAGTGATGCAAAGCGTGATGCCGGCCTCACTACGCCGGAAAATATCACCCGTCATGATGATTTGTCCTATGGTCCCCATGGAAAGTGGAATTTGCTGGATATTTATCATGATAAGGACGTGGACGGAAAAAAGCCGGCCATCATCAATGTACACGGCGGCGGTTGGGTGTATGGAAGTAAAGAAGTTTACCAATATTATTGTATGAAACTTGCAAATAGAGGCTTCACTGTAGTGAATTTTAACTACCGGCTGGCACCGGAGCATCGGTATCCGGCACCGCTTGAGGATATCAATCAGGTGCTCTGCTTTATAAAGGAGCATGCAAAGGAATATCATATTGACACGGAGAATTTGTTTATGGTAGGGGATTCCGCGGGTGCGCAGCTTGCAGGGCAGTATCTGACCATTTATGCAAACCCTGATTATGCGGACTTGTTTGATTTTGAAGTGCCGGAGGTTACCTTCCGGGCGTGTGCATTAAATTGCGGACTTTATGATATGGAAACTTGTATTTTGGAGAAACAGAATCCCTTGTTTGAAGCTTATGTGGGACTTGCTGCGGCAGAAGTCATGCAAAAAAGCGGACTGATTGAGGAGAATCTTAAGAGTATAGAATACATTAACGGAAACTTCCCGCCGACCTTTGTGATGACTGCGTATCATGACAATCTGAAGGTTCACGGAAAGCCTATGTATGAGCTGCTGACCAAAAAGAACGTGGAATGTGTGCTGAAGGAGTACGGCAGTGAGGCTGAGAAGGATGTGACCCATGTATTCCATGTGAACTGTAAGTTAGAGCAGGCAAAGAAGTGCAATGACGATACTTGTGCATTCTTTAAAGAACACATTGCATTTGCAGAAAACGGTGCGGCTGCAAGAACCGGGCAAATGACAGAACCGGTGGCAACCGGCGCGCAGGAAAAAAACGGTGAAGTGATACTGAAGCTCAAAGAGGAAACCATCACCCCGGCAGGACTTACGATTCTTATTTGTAATGATTCCGATGAGGATATTAATTTCGGCAGGGACTTTTTACTGGAGGAGGAAAAAGACGGCGCGTGGCAACAGGTGACGCCGGTATCAGAGCCTTTTATGACCATGGACCTTTTGTGGGCACCTGCCAAATCCTCGGAAGAAATGGAACTTTACTGGGCGCCTTTTTACGGACAGTTAAAGGAAGGACGTTACCGCCTGATAAAACCCGTATCAAGTCAGAGAAAACGGCTGATACTGACAGAAGAGTTCCCTATCGGAAACCGGAGAATTGCGAAAGAACAGAGATAGAAAAATGTTGGAAATGTGAAGACAGATGTTAGCGTGATGTGTTGCAAATTGGCGACAAAACGTGTATAATCTAAACGTTAGTTTTTGAAAGATAAATGTTGAAAAGATAAAGGAGTAACTATGGTACAGTCAAGAACACATAATTGTAATCAGCTGAGACTTTCCGATGCAGGAAGTAAGGTAACCATCGTAGGATGGTATGACAATATGCGTAAAGTCAGCAAGAATCTCGGATTCTTGGTGCTTCGTGATTTTTACGGTGTGACACAGGTTGTCATTGAAACCGAAGAAATGATGGCGAAATTAAACGGTGTGAACAATGAATCCACCCTTTCCGTTACCGGTGTGGTAAGAGAGCGTTCCAGCAAAAATGGACAGCTTGCTACCGGTGAAATCGAAGTGGTACCGGAAGAAATCGAAATCCTCGGTAAATGTATTTACAACGAGCTTCCCTTTGAAATCAACCGTTCCAAGGAAGCTGATGAAGCAACCAGATTGAAATACAGATATTTAGACCTTCGTAATCCCGAAGTAAAGGACAAGATTGTTCTTAGAAGTAAAATTGTTGCTGAGCTTCGAAGCAGCATGATTGCCCATGACTTTTTGGAAATCACTACCCCTATTTTGACCTGCTCTTCTCCGGAAGGTGCAAGAGATTATCTGGTACCCTCCAGAAATCATCCGGGTAAGTTCTATGCACTTCCCCAGGCACCCCAGCAGTTTAAGCAGATTCTGATGACAGCGGGCTTTGACAGATATTTCCAGATTGCACCTTGTTTCCGTGATGAGGATGCCAGAGCAGACCGTTCTCCCGGTGAATTTTATCAGCTGGATATGGAAATGGCTTTTGCTTCCCAGGAAGATGTATTTGCGGTAATTGAAGATGTACTTCCTCCTATTTTTGCAAAATACGGTAAGTATCAGACCGCTTCCACCGCTCCTTTTGCAAGAATTTCTTACAAAGAAGCAATGGACAAGTACGGCTCCGACAAGCCTGACCTTCGTATTGATCTGTTGCTTCAGGATGCGACGGAATGTATGGCTGACTGCGGTTTTGAACCTTTTGCGGGACAGACCGTGAAAGCAATTGTTGTAGATGGCTTTACTGCAACCCGTAAGGTGATTGACAAGATTTGTGCCGATGTGGAAATCCAGAGCGGACGTAAGGTATATTGGTTTAAATTAGATGAAAACGGAGAACTGGTTGGCGGTATCTCCAAGTTCTTACAGGATAGAAAAGCACAGGTAATCGAAGCACTTGGTCTTAAGAACGGTGACTTTGTAGGTCTTGCGGCAGGTAAGCTTTTAGAAGCACAGAAGACTGCAGGTGTGCTCCGCCGTTACCTTGGCGCAGCCAGTGAAAAGCATATGAAGACAGAATGCTATGAATTCTGCTGGATTGTAGACTTCCCCATGTATGAAATCGGTGAAGAAAGCGGCGAACTGGAATTCTGTCACAATCCTTTCTCTATGCCTCAGGGCGGAATGGATGCACTCTTAAACGAAGAGCCTCTTTCCATCAATGCTTACCAGTACGACCTGGTATGTAACGGTGTGGAACTTTCCTCCGGTGCGGTTCGTAACCACAATCCGGAAGTGATGGTGAAGGCCTTTGAAATGGTTGGTCTCGGAGAAGAAGATGTGAAGGCGAAATTCCCCGCTATGTACAATGCATTCTGCTACGGCGCACCTCCGCATGCAGGTATCGCACCCGGCGTAGACCGTATGGTAATGTTGATTGCAGGTGAAGACAGCATCCGTGAAATCATTCCTTTCCCGATGAACAAGACGGCACAGGATGTGATGATGGGTGCACCTTCCGAAGTAGAAGAAAAGCAGCTTCGTGATGTACACATCAAGATTGATATTCAGGAAAAAGAATAAGTATGTTACCATATATATTTTTACAAAGAATGCAACAAATGCTGGGAGAAGAATTCCCGGCATTTTTGCAAAGTTATGAAGAAGAAAAGAAACAGTCCCTAAGAATAAATCCGTTGAAAGGAAACAAGGAAGACTTTTTGTCCCAAAATCCTTTTACCTTAACGCCCGTAGAGTGGGAACAAAACGGATACTATTTTGAAGCGGACGACAGACCCGGTAAGCATCCCTATCATGAGGCCGGTGTGTATTATATCCAGGAGGCCAGTGCCATGTTTCCGGTCACTTTGCTGGAAGCAGAACAGGGGGAGCGCGTGCTTGACCTTTGTGCGGCGCCCGGTGGGAAGAGTACCCAGATAGCGGCTGCCATGCAGGGGAAAGGACTCCTTGTGTGTAACGAAATCCATCCCGCAAGGGCCAAGATTTTGTCCGAAAATATTGAAAGAATGGGTGTTACCAATGCCCTTGTGGTAAATCATGCGCCGGATGAACTGGCCCGTCATTTTCAGGGGTACTTCGACAGGATTTTAGTGGATGCACCTTGTTCCGGAGAGGGGATGTTTCGTAAAAATGATGAAGCCACTGCGGAATGGAGTCCGGAAAATGTGACCATGTGCGCAGAGCGTCAGGATGAGGTGCTTTCTTATGCGGCACAGATGCTTGCACCCGGCGGCAGACTGGTATATTCTACCTGTACTTTTGCACCGGAAGAAAATGAAGGAACCATCAGCCGCTTTTTGAAGGCGCATCCGGAGTTTTTCATCGTGAAGACGGAAGGAAATTCCGGCATCAGCAGCGGCAATCCGGAGTTTGTAAAAGACCCCGCTCCCGGAATTGAAAATACCTTCCGGCTGTGGCCCCACAAGCTGAAAGGGGAAGGTCATTTTGCGGCTGTTTTACAAAAGCAGGGAAGCCTGCCGCAATTGGTAAATGCCGGAAACCTTGAAAGAGGCATTGCCAAAAAGGATCTAAAAGAATTTCTGGAATTTGAAAAGAATACATTAAAAAAACCTTTAGAGGGCACATTTTTGAAGTTTGGGGACCAGGTTTATCTGGCACCTGACGGGACACCTTCCTTAAAGGGACTTAAGGTGCTCCGTCCGGGCCTGCATCTGGGCACTTTGAAAAAGAATCGCTTTGAGCCCTCCCATTCCCTTGCCCTTGCGCTGAAGGCGGAAGAGGTGACGGCGCATATGGACTTACCTGCCAGTGGAAAAGAAGTGACGGATTATTTAAGCGGACTTTTACTTGACAGCAATCAGACCGGCTGGTGTCTGATTACCGTAAGCGGCTACAGCATCGGCTGGGGGAAAGGCGCCGGCGGCAGGATGAAAAATCATTATCCCAAAGGACTGAGAAAGACTTGGTAATCCGCCGGGAATGTGCTATACTTTTTATGGAACCGTTCATGGACTTTAGAGGGTACCTTTTATGATGAAATTACAGATGAGAATCTTGCTTGCCGTATGCCTGATGATGCTTTTTTGTGCAGGTTGCGGTGATAAACATAACAGTGAAAATTTAAAAGCCGGAATGGAGGCTGTGGCGGCCCTGGATTATGACAGCGCCCTCAAATGCTTTGCCGCCGGAAGAGAAGCGGGCGAAGATGAGAGACTGCTTCTTAGAGGTGAGGGGATTGCCCATATGGGTAAGACGGATTATGCGGAAGCTGCTGCCTGTTTTGAACAGGCGTTATCCCATAGCGGCGGGAGACCGAGGCCCGTAGATTATGATATCAATTATTATCTTGCCACGGCTTATTACAAACAGGGACAGACCCAGAAGGCACTTCAGGTTTATGACGCGATTTTGGGGCTGAAGCCGGAGGAAAAGGATGCCTGTTATCTGCGCGGTGTGATTTATGCGGAGCAGGAAAATCTTGAGAAGGCCCTTGCAGATTTTGACCGGGTGCTTGCCATTGACCCGGATGATTATGACCGGATGATTGATATTTATTGTGTGCTGAATGCCAACGGCTACAAGGAATCCGGACAGAACTACCTTAAGAATGCCATGGCGAGCGGTACCAAGGGTATGACTAATTATGAAAAAGGACGGATTAGTTTTTATCTGGAGGATTATGAAAACGCCCGGAACTATTTAGAGCGTGTGAAGGAATCCGAAGGAAAGGATGCCGTTTTATTCCTTGGACGGACCTATGAAACCCTGGGGGACAATAATTACGCCATCAGCGTTTACAACAACTATCTGAAATCCGGCAAAGAAAATCCCAAGGTGTTAAACCAGATGGGTCTTTGTAAGATGGAGATGGGTGACTATCACGGTGCACTGGAAGCCTTCCAGCTTGCCATGAATATTGAGGACAATGGTATGATGCAGGTTTTGAAGCTGAATGAAATTGTGGCTTATGAGAAACTGGCAGAGTATAAGAAAGCGGCGGTTTTACTGGAAAGTTACCTAAAAACCTATCCGGATGATGAGGTGGCTGCAAGAGAGTATATTTTCTTAAAAACACGTTAACCGTCCGAGTCGATAATGAAGAAAATGAAACACAAGATATCGTGCGTGGTACTTTTGTACACACACAATATCTTGTGTTTTTGTGTTGACTTTTAAAAGGTGCAATGATAAACTTTTATTAAGCGGCGCCTGAAAAAGAAAGCGCGGCAAACAAAAGATTCATACCGGCACCCGGGAAACAGGAGTGCCTTTTATTGTAAGTAGGGAGGGAATTTTATGTTTCAGGTAATTAAGAGAGAAGGAGATGTAGCAGATTTTACGTTAACGAAAATCAGTGATGCGATTATCAAAGCGTTTAATGCTACCGATGTGCAGTACAATAATGACGTGGTAGATTTGCTTGCACTTAGAGTGACGGCAGATTTTCAAAATAAAGTAAAAGATGACGGAATTCATGTAGAGGATATCCAGGACAGCGTAGAGAAGGTTTTAGAGCAGGCCGGTTATGCGGAAGCTGCGAAGGCTTATATCCTTTACCGTAAACAACGTGAAAAAATGCGTACCATGAAATCCACCATCCTGGATTACAAGGATGTAGTTAACAGTTATGTGAAGATTGAGGACTGGAGAGTAAAAGAAAACTCTACCGTAACCTATTCCGTAGGCGGACTTATTTTAAGTAACTCCGGTGCGGTAACTGCCAATTACTGGTTGTCAGAAATCTATGACCAGGAAATTGCGGAAGCACACAGAAATGCGGATATTCATATTCATGACCTTTCCATGCTCACAGGTTACTGTGCAGGATGGTCTTTAAAGCAACTCATTACCGAAGGTCTTGGCGGTATTACCGGTAAGATTACTTCTGCGCCTGCAGCACATTTATCCGTGCTGTGTAATCAGATGGTAAACTTCCTCGGTATCATGCAGAATGAATGGGCAGGTGCTCAGGCATTTTCTTCCTTTGATACCTATTTGGCACCCTTTGTTAAGGTGGATGACCTTTCTTACAAAGAGGTAAAGAAGTGTATCGAAGCCTTTATTTACGGCGTAAATACACCCAGCCGTTGGGGTACCCAGGCGCCTTTCTCCAATATTACTTTGGACTGGACCGTGCCTGCTGACCTTGCAGAACTGCCGGCTATCGTAGGCGGTAAGGAAATGGACTTCAAGTACAAAGATTGTAAGCCCGAAATGGATATGATTAATAAAGCCTTCATTGAAACCATGATTGAAGGTGATGCCAACGGCAGAGGTTTCCAGTATCCGATTCCTACTTATTCCATCACCAGTGATTTTGACTGGTCCGATACGGAAAATAACAGACTTTTGTTTGAAATGACCGCGAAGTACGGAACTCCTTACTTCTCTAACTATATTAACTCCGATATGGAACCTTCCGATGTGCGTAGTATGTGCTGCCGTCTGAGACTGGACCTTCGTGAACTGCGTAAAAAGACAGGTGGTTTCTTCGGTTCCGGTGAAAGCACCGGTAGTGTGGGCGTTGTTACCATCAATATGCCCAGAATTGCATACCTTGCTTCCAACAAGGACGATTTTTATAAGAGATTAAACAGAATGATGGATATCGCGGCACGTTCTTTGAAGATTAAGCGTGGCGTTATCAGCAAACTTCTGGAAGAAGGACTTTATCCTTATACCAAGAGATATTTAGGTTCCTTTGACAACCATTTCTCAACCATCGGTCTGATTGGTATGAACGAAGTGGGATTGAATGCAAACTGGCTCCGTGTGGATATGACCCATGAGGAAACCCAGGAATTCACCAAGGAAGTTTTGAATCATATGAGAGAGAGACTTTCCGATTATCAGGAACAGTATGGTGACCTTTATAACTTAGAGGCTACTCCTGCGGAAAGTACCACTTATCGTTTGGCAAAGCATGACAAGAAGAAATGGCCGTCTATCAAGACCGCAGGCGGTCCCAACGACACACCTTACTACACCAACTCTTCCCATTTACCGGTTGATTTTACTGCAGATATCTTTGATGCTTTGGATATCCAGGATGAACTGCAGACGCTTTATACTTCAGGTACCGTATTCCATGCATTCTTAGGTGAAAAGATGCCCGATTGGAAAGCAGCGGCAGATTTAATCAGGACCATTGCAGAGAATTACAAACTGCCTTATTATACCCTGTCTCCTACCTACTCTATTTGTAGGGAACACGGATATTTACCCGGAGAGCAGCTTAAGTGTCCTTACTGCGGTAAGGTAACCGAGGTTTACAGCCGTATTACAGGCTACTACAGACCGGTACAGAACTGGAACGACGGAAAGATGCAGGAATATGCAAACCGCCAGACCTACGATATCAAGAATTCCGTATTAAAGCGTCCCGGCACCTCAGCACCTGCTTTTGTAGGAGCGAAAGAAGCGGTTGCAGAACCGGCACCCGCACAGGAAACAGATACACAGATTTATCTTTTTACAACCAAAACCTGCCCCAACTGTAAGCTGGCCAAAGAGTATTTAAAGGACGTAGATTACACCATCATCGATGCAGAAGAAGCACCTGACTTAACCAGAGCTTACGGCATTATGCAGGCCCCCACCTTAGTGGTAGTCAAAGGCGACGTAGTAAATAAATACCCTAACGTATCAAGAATTAAACAATTTGTAGACAGTCTGTAAGATTTGTTGCTATAATAATATTCTGAACGTGGATGCGCCCGGCGGGATTCTTTCCATGCCGGGCCTTTTAAAAACGTCAGTCCTTGGATTCCGTTCTTTGGAATCCTAGTACTGCTACGTTTTTATAGAGCGAGAGCGTGCCCAAAGGAAAGAATCCCCCGGGCGCTACCAATACCTAAAATACATATACAAGGAGAACAAACCATGATTAACAAACTCGTAAGTAAAATCCAGAAAACAGGTGCTCCCATTGTAGTCGGTCTTGACCCTATGATGAAATTCGTGCCGGAGCACATCCAGAAAAAAGCATTTGCAGAATTTGGTGAAACTTTAGAAGGTGCTGCAGAAGCTATCTGGCAGTACAATAAAGAAATCGTTGATCATATTTATGATATCGTTCCTGCAGTGAAACCCCAGATTGCCATGTATGAACAGTTTGGCATTCCCGGCCTCATTGCATTTAAGAAAACCGTTGATTACTGTAAGGAAAAAGACCTTGTGGTAATCGGAGATATTAAGAGAGGTGACATCGGTTCTACCTCCGAAGCTTATGCGGTAGGACACCTTGGAAAAGTAAAAGTAGGAAGTAATTCTTATTATGGATTTGACGAGGATTTTGCAACCGTAAATCCTTACCTTGGTTCTGATGGAATCAACCCTTTTATCAAGGTATGTAAGGAAGAGAATAAGGGCTTATTTATCCTGGTTAAGACCTCCAATCCCAGTAGCGGCGAGTTCCAGGACAGAGTGCTTCAGGATGCAAACAAGCCTCTTTATGAAGTGGTTGGTGAGCAGGTTGCCAAGTGGGGCGAAGAACATATGGGAGATTCCTACAGCTACATTGGTGCGGTAGTAGGTGCTACTTATCCTGAAATGGGTAAGGTTCTTCGTAAAGTAATGCCTAAGAGCTATATTTTGGTACCCGGCTACGGCGCACAGGGCGGAAAAGGTGCTGACCTTGTTCACTTCTTTAATGAAGACGGACTCGGTGCTATCGTAAATTCCTCCAGAGGCATCATTGCTGCATATCAGCAGGAACAGTATGCGAAGTTTGGGGCAGAGAATTTTGCGGAAGCAAGTAGAGCGGCAGTTGAAGATATGAGAGCAGATATCGCAGGAGCCCTTGCAAACAGATAAAACATGCTTAATGAGGACATGTGGTGTGGCTGAATGTGCGCGGATGAAACAGGTGAAAAGTACATGAAAATAAAGAGATTTTTATTAGGATTAGCAGTCGCAGTTTTCGGACTGCTTTCCTTTTCGGCAAAATGTTATGCGGCACCCGCAGAATATACGGATTTGATGGCGGATGCGGTGTATAGGGAAGATGAGAATGGTTATGTTCATGAATATGGCGATGGCATATTAGTGGAGGATTATACCTTGCCGGAAGATACCAATTTCCATTGGTATAACGGGCATCTGACAATCGCAGAGGGCGTAACTTTAACCATCCCGGAAGGAAGCAGTTTGGAAATATCCATTCAAAAGGATGCAAGCGAGAATCCTTTTTTTCTTTTGGAGGAAGGTGCAACCATCCGTATATTAGGAGAAAAGCAATTTGATGAGTATGGCGCGTATGTGCCGCGGCTTAATTTTATATATACCAAAGCCTATATAAACGGTACCATTGAAAGCAAGGCACAGGGAATGGATGCCTGGGGAGCGGATTTTCGGCTGAACGGAAACATTTATTCTGATGGCCCTGCGCTTCATATTGAGCAAAGTGAAGTGGCTTTTACCGGAGGCGAATATCTTACAGGTGATAGTCCTGTTATTTTGAAAAAATATGAGCAGGAATATGAAAATATCGTTACCATAAGCGGCGGTGTTTTTTCACAGAATATGGAAAAAGGGATGCTTGCTCCGAACGTGGAAATGAAGAAGAAGGATGACGGTACCTTTGAAGCAATTGCTTTGCCCGAAAGCGGACAGGAGCCGACAGAGGAAGGGGACAAAACCGACGCTGCAAGTGGTGCTATGGGAAGTACCTCCGCAAAAGCAAAGGGGGCCTGGGAAACCCTCAAGGATCTTTGTAAAAAGGGCATAGAGAAGGCTAAGGAAGTTTACGCGGAAGCGGTAGCGGAAAACGGCGGCGTTGCGAATGCCTGGAAGAACAAGGAATTCCTCGTTTGCATGATTCTGGTATTCGGAATTGCTTGTGCGGTTCTTTATTGTATTTATGATTTTATCCGTGCGCCCTTTAAGAAGAAACTGAAGCTCCTTTGGGAAGCGGTTTTGGTACTGGTCATTGTTGGCGGCGGCTACTACCTGATTTGGCAGTATGTTATTGGGGATATGGCGGATGAGCAGACTCTTACAAGGCCCACATATTCGGAAGAACAGACCATAGAAAAGGTATTTGTAAAAGATAACCGTTCTGCCCTTTCGGGAATGGAAGCATACGGCCCCGGCATATATGCAGTGGGTAAGGACATTGCGCCCGGCGTTTATTTTTTTGAAGCAGAGGATGTAAGTCAGAGAATTTGTCCTTTTTACATTTATTTCAGTAAGACACCGGATTTTGCGGAAAAAGAAATCGGTCTTTGGGATACCAGGAGCTTCGTGGAATTGGAAGAAGGCTGGTATGTAACCGTGCGTGGGGCAAACTTTGTGCCGGCAGGAGAGCAGAAGGCATATGAGCCATCCCAAGTAGACAGCGGTTTTGTTTATGGCACCGGCGAGTATCAGGTTGGACGTGATATAACGCCCGGGACCTATACCTATGAACCTGCTAATGAGGAAACCTTTGTATTACAGGTCCGTGACAGTGCTATTTCGGCAGACGAGGTTGCCTGGAGTAATTACACTATGTATTCCGGCGAAACCTATGATATGAGCAGGGAAGAGAATTCTTTTACCCTGCGTGAAGGACAGAGCCTTACGGTGGGGGCATGGTCGAATGTGGTGCTGAAAACCGTAGAATAAAATTGAAACTTTCGGCAGGATATGCTAGAATTGTGTTTGTCAGGAATTGGAAATAAACAGGAGGCGTGTTGAAATGGAAGCTTACAAGCAGGAATTTATTGAGTTTATGGTTGATTGCCAGGTACTGAAATTTGGTGATTTTACATTAAAGAGCGGAAGAAAGTCCCCCTTCTTTATGAATGCGGGCGGCTATGTAACAGGAAGCCAGCTGATGGGCCTTGGAGAATATTATGCGAAAGCAATTCACGATACTTACGGAGATGATTTTGATGTGTTATTCGGACCCGCTTACAAGGGAATTCCGATTAGCGTGGTAACAGCCATTGCTTACAGCAAACTTTATGGCAAGGAAATCCGTTACTGCTCCGACCGTAAGGAAGAAAAGGATCACGGCGCTGATAAGGGAAGCTTCCTTGGCAGCAAACTTCAGGACGGCGACAGAGTCATCATGATTGAGGATGTAACCACATCCGGCAAATCCATGGAAGAAACCGTTCCCAAGGTAAGAGGCGCTGCTAACGTGGAAATCGTGGGTCTTATGGTTTCCTTAAACCGTATGGAAAAGGGTCAGGGTGAAAAGAGTGCCCTTGTGGAAATTAAAGAAAAATACGGTTTTGATGCCCATGCAATCGTTACCATGGCAGAAGTGGTAGAATATCTGTACAACAAAGAATACAAAGGTAAAGTATATATTGATGATACATTAAAGGCAGCTATTGACGCATACTATGAACAGTACGGCGTAAAAGAAGCATAATCCGTACCGTGAAATATAAGGCGGCAGGAAGAAATGCCGGGCTAAGAAAGGAGCAAGGCCATGGAAGAAAAAACCTATAAAACGATGAGCGGAACCGGAGCCATGAGTATTGCGGTAGGTGTAGTGACCTTAGTAGTAGGATTGGTATGCGGAATCTTAATGATTATCGGTGGCGCCAAGCTTTTAGCCGGTAAATCTAAAATATTATTTTAGTCAAAACAGGCATTTCTGAAATACGAAATGCCTTTTCGATTTACATGCAGTAATAATGAAATGTGCTTTGGCACGAGGAAGTAAAAGAATGTGTCATGCACAAGGAAGTAAGAGGGTGTGCTTTGGCACAAGGAGGTAAGAGATGGCTGGAAGAAAAAGTTACATGTTTACCAGCAAAAATCACTCGCTAAAGAGTATTATGGCGGTTATTCTGGGTATCCTTTCCATAGGGACGCTTGTAAGCGCGGTGTATCTTTCCTACAAAGGCGGCGGAATATCCAGCGAGCGGTATGGCGCGGCAGCAGTGCTGGCCGGACTTTTTATGATAGTGGGAATGGGACTTTCCGTTCACAGCCTGTCGGAACGGGATACCTTTAAACTGTTTCCGGTTTTGGGAACGGTACTTAACTTTTTGGCACTTTGTTTGATGAGTATTATTTTATATGCAGGAGCGTATGTGAATTAATGGTAGAAGAACGTTTTTTATTGGCGGAGGAGAGAATCCGCGGTATTTTGGAAGAATTACAGGAAAAGGATGAAAGCGGGCAGATTCCGATGCCGGAGGCATTTAAGGCATATTTTTTGAAAATGGCAGAGTTTTTGCTGCTTATGACAGATACCTGCCGTTATGTGGCGGAAGGGAAGATTTATCTTGCTTCATTAGAAGAATTGAAAGCACACAACAAGGCTTTGTATGAAGATATCTTGCCGGAAAATTATGAAACAAGCTACGGAAATCCGACTTATTGTGTGAAGGAATTGGGCGAAGAGTACGGAAGGCTTTGTTGCTTTTTATATGCGGAGCTTAGAAGTCTTATCGTATTTGCTTATGAGAAGAAAAAAGAAGACATGGTCATCCGTATGGAGCTGTTTTTGGAAATTTACGGCTCCGTGCTTTGTGCCCTTGCAGAAACAGGTAAGCTTCCCGCAGTGGAGGAAGTGAAAGAAATCATTTACTTTTTTGTAAGCGATTATATGCGGGATGCAACCGAAAAGAAGATTAAGGCAATGGTTTGTCCTACGGAGGATTTTGCCCTTCGGATTCTCATGGAAAGCGACCTGGATTCGCCGGAATATTTGTACTACTTTGGTGAATATATTACGGAAAACGAGTTAAAAACCTGGGAACATTTAAAGGGCCAGAAGGAAGAGACAATTTCCCTGATGGCAGATACTTATACGGAGGGTTACCGCATCGGTTTTGAGGTAGGAAATAAGGATATTACCAAGAAAAAGACCGTGAATATCCGTTATAGCCTGGGTTTTGAGCGGATGATGAAAAAGGCAGTTGAAAACTTTGCAAAAATCGGACTTAAGCCTACCATATACAGGGCAGCGGCCAGTATTTTACAGGGAAAGGGACTTGCCAGAATCGGTTACTATGGTGCCATTCCCAACAAGCAGTATGATTATGACCACAAGGATGACCAGGCCCTGTTTTTGAATAAGCGTCTGATGCAGGTGAAACTGGAATCTTTTAAAGAAGCATTTGAGATGTATAAAGAAGAGGCGGCTGTATTTGGCGGTCCTGCCGTAGTAGAGGTGTTCGGAGAAAGCCCCGCGGCCCTTACGGAAAAGAAAGAGGCCCTGCATTTATCAGAGGAGCAACAGAAGATTTCCGTGGAATATGCCTCTGCAGCGGGAGATATCCAGAATCGGTATATTAAAGGTGAAGAAAGAAGCTTTACCATTATTGCGTTCCCTACGCCGGAAATCGGAGAGGATTTTGCGGAGATTTTTGATGAGGTAATCAAAATCAATACGTTAGATTACAATTTGTATCAAACAATCCAGCAGACCATGATTGATACTCTGGATAAGGGAAAATATGTGATTGTAAAAGGGATGGGCAATAATAAGACAAACCTGAAAATCATGCTGCATCCTTTAACAGATGCAAAGAAACAGACCAATTTTGAGAACTGTGTGGCTGATGTAAATATCCCGGTGGGAGAAGTGTTTACCTCACCGCTTCTTAGCGGCACGCAGGGGACGCTGCATGTGACCAAGGTCTTTTTAAATGAACTGGAATACAGGGATTTGTCCCTGGAAATAAAGGATGGTATGATTACCGCATATTCCTGCGGCAACTTCAAAGCGGAAGCAGAGAATCTGAAATATATAAAGGATAACCTTTTGTTCCATCATGAAACCCTGCCCATGGGTGAATTTGCAATCGGAACTAATACCACTGCCTATGTCACAGGCAAAAAATTCGGAATTGAAGATAAACTTCCCATTCTGATTGCGGAAAAAACAGGTCCCCATTTTGCCTTTGGTGATACCTGCTATTCCCATGCAGAGGACGTGGCGGTCTTTAACCCCGACGGCAAGGAAATCATTGCCAGGGACAACGAATGTTCCCTGCTCCGGAAAGAAAACCCTGCCAAGGCCTACTTTAACTGTCATACGGATATTACCATCCCTTATGACGAACTGGGCGAAATCAGTGTGGTATGCGCAGATGAAGAGGTAATTACCTTGATTGAAGAGGGGAGGTTTTTGCTTCCGGGATGCGAGGAATTAAACAGAGCCTTAGACGGTATGAAAGAATAAGGGAAGCGGGAAAATATCGCAAATTTAGATAAGAATTATGGTTGCAACATACTATAATTTCTAGTATGATGTTATAGGATAATGCGAACAAACGGAGGATAAGTTTATGGCACAGGTAGGTATTGTAATGGGCAGTGATTCCGATATGCCGGTTATGGCGAAGGCTGCCGACATTTTGGAGGAACTTGGTATTTCTTACGAAATGAAGATTATTTCCGCGCACAGAGAGCCGGATGTATTTTTTGAGTATGCAAATACAGCTGAAGAAAAGGGATTTAAGGTGATTATTGCAGGCGCAGGTATGGCGGCACATTTGCCCGGTATGTGTGCAGCGATTTTCCCGATGCCCGTAATCGGTATTCCCATGCATACAACTTCCTTAGGCGGAAGAGATTCCCTTTATTCCATCGTTCAGATGCCTTCCGGAATTCCGGTAGCGACAGTGGCAATCAACGGTGGTGCCAATGCGGGATTACTTGCAGCGAAGATTTTAGCAACTTCAGATGCAGAACTTTTGGCGAAGCTGAAAGCCTACAGCAAGGGCTTAAAGGAACAGGTAGAAGCCAAGGACGCTAAATTACAGGAAGTAGGCTACAAGGCGTATATGAATAAATAATAAATACGGAACATAAATGCGTAAGGAACAGGACGGAAGGTTTTGTTCCTGCTATGCGTTTCACAAAATACACAGTCTCAGGACAGACAAGATGGAGGATATTATGGATTACAAGAATGCAGGCGTAGATATTGAAGCCGGTTACAAATCAGTGGAACTTATGAAGAAGCATGTAAAGGAAACCATGCGCCCTGAAGTAATGGGTGGTCTTGGCGGATTTTCCGGTGCTTTCTCTTTGGCAGCAATCAAGAACATGGAAAACCCCGTACTTTTATCCGGTACAGACGGATGCGGAACCAAAGTAAAATTAGCATTTATCATGGATAAGCATGATACCATCGGTATTGATGCAGTTGCTATGTGTGTGAATGACGTGGCTTGTGCAGGCGGAGAACCTTTATTCTTCCTGGATTATATTGCATGCGGAAAGAATTTCCCTGAAAAGATTGCGACAATCGTAAAAGGTGTTGCAGAAGGTTGTAAGCAGGCTGGTGCAGCTCTTATCGGCGGTGAAACTGCAGAGCATCCCGGTCTGATGCCTGAGGATGATTACGATTTGGCCGGTTTTGCAGTTGGTGTGGTAGATGAGAAGGACTTAATTACCGGTGCAAACATTAAACCCGGTGATGTGCTTGTTGCAATTGCTTCCTCCGGTGTACATAGTAACGGTTTCTCTTTGGTACGTAAGGTATTTGAAATGACCAAAGAAAGCTTAGATACTTATTATGATGAATTAGGAACCACTCTTGGTGAAGCGCTTATTGCTCCCACCAAGATTTATGTAAAAGCATTAAAGTCCGTAAAGGATGCAGGCGTAACCATTAAAGGCTGTAGCCATATTACCGGCGGCGGCTTCCAGGAAAATATTCCCAGAATGCTTCCTGAAGGTGTAAATGCGCATATGGATTTGGGTAGCTATGAAGTACCTGCTATCTTTAAATTAATGCAGAAAACAGGCAATATTGCTGATGATATGATGTACAATACCTTTAACATGGGTATCGGTATGTTACTTGCTGTAGACCCCGCAGATGTGGACAAGACCGTTGCAGCTATTCAGGCGGCAGGCGAAACCGCATGGGTAGCAGGTAAGTGTGAAGCAGGCGAAAAGGGAGTAACTTTATGTTAAGAATTGTAGTGCTTGTATCCGGTGGCGGTACCAACTTGCAGGCCATCATTGACAGTGTGGCAGCAGGCGGGATTACCAATACCGAAATTGTCGGGGTAATCAGTAACAATAAAACCGTAAAGAGCCTGGAGCGAGCGAAAAATGCAGGAATTCCTGCGGTTAGTGTGTCCCCCAAGGATTTTGAAAACCGCGACATTTTTAACGATGCCCTTTTGGATGCAGTGAATGAATTTGCCCCTGACTTAGTAGTTTTGGCCGGATTTTTGGTGGCCATTCCTCCTAAGATGGTGGCACAGTACGGTAACCGCATTATCAATATTCATCCTTCCCTGATTCCTTCTTTTTGCGGAGTAGGATATTACGGACTGAAGGTGCATGAAAGAGTATTAGAGCGTGGGGCGAAGGTGACCGGTGCAACCGTTCATTTTGTAAATGAAGGAATGGATGAAGGTCCCATCATTTCCCAGAAGGCGGTATATGTGGAAGAGGGAGATACTCCTGAAATTCTGCAAAGAAGGGTTATGGAGCAGGCTGAATGGATTCTGCTTCCCAAGGCAATTGATGATATTGCCAATGACCGTATTACAGTGATTGATAACAAAGTAGTAAAAAATAATTAACGGATTGCCGGGGCAGTATGAGAACCCGGATACGAAGGAAGGAATTAAGACATGAAAGTATTAATCGTAGGCGGCGGCGGACGTGAGCATGCTATTGCAGTCAGTATGAAAAAGAGCAGCAGAGTATCAGAACTCTATTGTGTACCCGGTAATGCGGGTATTGCACAGATTGCGGAGTGTGAACCTTCCATCGGTGTTATGGAATTTGATAAAGTAGTAGCATATGCCAAGGAAAAGGAAGTAGATCTGGTATTTGTAGCGCCGGATGACCCGCTGGTAGGCGGACTGGTAGATGAACTGGAAGCTGCAGGTCTTCGAACCTTCGGTCCCAGGGCAAATGCCGCAATCCTGGAAGGCAGCAAAGCTTTTTCCAAGGATTTGATGAAGAAATACAATATTCCTACAGCGGCTTATGAAAACTTTGATGATCCGGAAGCAGCGCTTGCTTATCTGGAAACTGCAAAGATGCCTATCGTTTTGAAGGCTGACGGACTTGCTCTTGGTAAAGGTGTGCTTATCTGCAATACCTTAGAGGAAGCCAAAGCAGGCGTACAGGAAATTATGCTGGATAAGCATTTCGGAAGTGCCGGAAATACCATGGTTATTGAAGAGTTTATGACAGGCCGCGAAGTGTCCGTACTTTCCTTTGTTGACGGAAAGACCATCAAAACCATGACCTCTGCCCAGGACCACAAGAGGGCAGGGGATGGCGATACCGGCTTAAATACCGGCGGTATGGGTACCTTCTCACCCAGTCCTTTTTATACCAGGGAAGTAGATGATTTTTGTCAGAAATATATTTATCAGCCTACCGTAGATGCCATGGCAGCGGAAGGCAGAGAATTTAAGGGAATTATTTTCTTTGGTCTGATGTTGACCGAAGATGGTCCCAAGGTGCTTGAATATAATGCACGATTCGGTGACCCGGAAACACAGGTAGTACTTCCCCGTATGAAAAACGACATTATGGAAGTCATTGAAGCATGTATTGACGGAACCTTAGATACCATTGATTTACAGTTTGAAGACAATGCGGCAGTTTGTGTGGTACTTGCTTCTGAAGGTTATCCCGTGAAATATGAAAAAGGTTTTGTGATTGACGGTCTTGAGAAGTTCGAGGGACAGGACGCTTATTTCTGCTTCCATGCAGGAACCAAACAGACCGACGAAGGTATCGTTACAAACGGCGGACGTGTGCTGGGCATCACAGCAACCGGAGATGATTTAAAGAAAGCCCGTGAAAATGCTTATGCGGCAACCAAATGGGTGACATTTGAGAATAAATATATGCGTAACGATATCGGTAAAGCGATTGACGAAGCATAATACGTTTGTGCTTACAGATTTGTGTTTACAGGGAAAGATAAGGAGAAGTAACGTTGAAAGTAAAATCATTGAGTTTTAAGGAAACTTGCAAAAAAGGGATTTTAGGTCTGGCGGTAGGAATGTTTGCCTTTTGGATTAGTGCCACAGTTGCATTTGCAGCAGAAGGAACCGTTCAGGCAGATACAGCGAAAATCCGTAAAGAAGCCAGTACCGACAGTGAAGTAATCGGCAGTACGTCTAACGGAAGTAAGATTGATGTTGTAGGTGGCGTGAAGGATGCGTCCGGTACCATATGGTACAAGGTTCCCAACGGAAACAATACCTATGGATATATCAGAAGTGATTTACTTAAAGTGTCCGGTGACGTGAAAATTACGGAAAACTCCGCAGGAAGCAGTGACAACTCTTCGAACCAGGGAAGTGCTCCGGAAGCAACTGTTCCTACGGCCATTGCAGAGCAGCAGGCAACCGTGAAGGAATCCAGTATCAGAGTCCGTTCCGGTGCTTCCACCAATCATGCAGTTGTAGAAACCATTGATGAAGGAACTGTAATGACCCTGATTGGTGAAGCAACTGATAATTCCGGTAACAAATGGTATCAGATGAAATGCGAATACAACGGAAAGACCGTAGAGGGTTATGTACGTTCTGACTTAATCAGCCTCGGTGCACCTGTTGTGAATGAAGAGACACCTGCTGACGGTGGCGAGAATTCCGGTGAAGTATTCCCGGAGGATGCAGATCCCAATGCACCCGTACTTGACGGTACAGGCATGGATGATAACATGGTAGAGCCTGAGGTGCCTGCAGAACCTGAACACAATGACTACGAGGTTGTATATAATAACGATGAATATTGGCTTTATGACAATACGGAAGGAACCATGATGAAGGTTAGTGACGTCATGAACGTATTAGATACCGCCAATGAAAGTTATGAAAAATTAAATGACCAGCTTAAGAGCAATAAAATTATTATAGTTGTTTTGGCCTTTATCATTGCGCTTCTTGTAGTGGCAGTAACTTTCTTAATCTTTAAACTTCGTGATATGTTTTATGGTGATTATTATGAGGATGAAGACGAGGATGCGGAAGAAGAGGATGTGCGTCCTGCACGAAGAGAACAGGAATATAAGCGCGTTCAGGAGCCGGCTTTAAAGAGAACCCGTGAGAAAGAAACTCCCGTATCAAGAAGAGAAGAATCCGCAAGGAAAGAGACAGTAAGAAGAGAAGAACCGGTAAGAAGAGATACAGCTCCCTTACAGGCAGCAGAGGCGAAAGCCCCTGCCAAGAAGCAGCCCGCAAGAAGAGCACAGAATTTCCTTCTTGATGATGATGAATTCGAATTTGAATTTTTGAACATGGATGATAAAGATATTTAAGAACCAATGAGAATAAGTACGAAAGAGGAGAGGGATAGCTGGTGCTATTCCTCTTTATCTCAAAAGAAAAGGAAATGCTTATGATTATTGAAATAGATTTTAACAGTAATGAAGCGTTATATATGCAGTTGCGTAATCAGATTATTTTGGGAATTGCGGATGCCCGGTATAAAGAAGGGGACTCCCTGCCCTCCGTACGGGGACTGGCGGAAGAAATCGGTATTAATATGCACACCGTAAACAAAGCCTATACCGTCTTAAAGCAGGAGGGGTTTGTAAAGGTGGATCACCGCCGCGGGACCGTGGTGGCTGTCAGCAGTGACAAACTGCGTGCCATGCAGGAGGCGGACCGTGATTTGCGCGTACTGATTGCCAAAGCAGGATGTAAGGGAATTACGAAAGACGAAATACATCAGTTAATCGATGAAATATATGAAAGTTATGGAGGATTTTAATATGCAGTCAGGTGGTTTCACAGATAAAGCGAAAGCAGCCCTTTCTCTGGCAGAAAGAACTGCCGCCAGAATGCATACCGGATATGTGGGAACGGAGCACTTGCTGATTGGTTTGTTGAAGGAAAAAACCGGAGTGGCTGCAAGGATTCTTTCGGATAACGGCGTGGAAGAAGCACGTCTGATGGAATTGATGCAGGAACTGGTTTTGCCGGAGGCACCGGTGCTTTTAAAAGAAAAGGAAGGCTTTTCGCCCAGAACGGCTGCAGTGCTGGAGTTAGCGCACAGACAGGCAGAGCGTTTCGGAGATACACTTACCGGAACAGAGCATATTTTACTTGCCCTCCTGTTAGAAGGCGAAAATGTTGCTGTACGTCTGATTAAGACATTGGGGATATCCTTACAAAGACTATATGTGGATACCCTGACAGCCATGGGAGAAGATCCGGCACTTGTGAAAGAAGATTTTGCAGCCAAAAAGAAAGGAAGCAAGTCCGTAACTGCTACCTTGGATAAGTACAGCAGGGATTTAACGGCACTTGCCCGGGAAGGGAAATTAGACCCTGTCATCGGCAGAGAAGACGAAATAAAAAGAGTGATTGAAATCTTAAGCAGGAGAAATAAAAACAATCCCTGCTTAATTGGTGAGCCCGGCGTGGGAAAAACAGCAGTGGTAGAAGGTCTTGCCATGCGTATCGTGGCAAATGAGGTGCCTTTTACCGTGCAGGATAAACGGCTTCTTACGTTGGATTTATCCGGAATGGTTGCCGGTTCCAAATACCGCGGTGAATTTGAAGAGCGCATTAAAAAGGTGATTCAGGAAGTATATGAAGCGGGCAATGTGATTTTGTTTTTGGATGAAATGCACACCATTATCGGTGCAGGCGGCGCAGAAGGAGCAATTGATGCTTCCAATATCTTAAAGCCTGCCCTTGCAAGAGGAGAACTTCAGCTGATTGGCGCCACCACCCTCACCGAATACCGGAAGTACGTGGAAAAGGATGCAGCGTTAGAGCGCCGTTTCCAGTCCGTTATGGTGGAGGAGCCTACCACAGAGCAGGCGATTGCTATTTTGGAAGGAATTGCACCCGGTTATGAAGCACATCATAGGGTGACCATCACCAAGGAAGCCATTGAAGCCGCCGTGAAGCTTTCAGAGCGTTATATCAACGACAGAAACCTTCCTGATAAAGCCATAGACCTGATGGACGAGGCCGCTGCGGCCATCCGCCTTGCAGGCATGCAAACGGACAATAAAGAGCAGGCATTGTTAACCCAAATCTCCGGAATGGATAAGCAGATAGAGCAGTGTTTGAAAGACGGCGAATTTGAGCAGGCCGGCGTTCTTACCAAAGAGCAGGACAAACTGGTGAAGAAATACAAGCGTACAGTAGCCGCGAATCAGAAAAAAGAGGCAGAAAAGACCTATCAGGTAAGCGAAAATGATATTGCCCGTGTGGTAGCATCATGGACCAAGATACCGGTCAAGAAACTTACGGAAAAAGAAGGAGAGCGGTTGCTGAAATTAGAGGATGTCCTGCACAAGAGAGTCATCGGCCAGAAGGAAGCGGTCAGTGCCATTTCCAAGGCAGTGCGTCGGGGCAGAGTGGGACTTCAGGACCCTACAAGACCCATTGGTTCCTTCCTGTTTTTGGGACCTACCGGCGTAGGTAAGACAGAACTTTGTAAGGCTCTTGCTGAGGCCGTTTTCGGCACGGAAAATGCGCTAATCAGGGTAGATATGTCAGAATATATGGAAGGTCACAGCGTTTCCAAAATGATTGGATCCCCTCCGGGCTATGTGGGCTTTGAGGATGGCGGACAGCTCAGTGAAAAAATCCGTAAAAATCCTTATTCCGTAGTTTTGTTTGATGAAATCGAAAAAGCACATCCGGATGTGTTTAACATTCTGCTGCAGGTTCTTGATGACGGTCATATTACCGACTCCAAAGGCCGTAAGGTGAGCTTTAAGAATGCCATATTGATAATGACCTCCAATGCCGGTGCACAGAGAATTATCGCACCGAAAAACCTTGGATTTGGAATGGAGGCAACGAAGGAACAGAAGTACGGAAAGATGAAAGAAGGCGTGATGGAGGAAGTGAAAAAGATTTTCAAGCCGGAATTCATTAACCGTATTGACGAAATTATGGTATTCCATGCTCTTTCAGGGGAAGAACTGCATCAGATTATGGATTTGCTTTCTGATAACCTGGCAAAGCGGTGCATGAAGCAGATGAATATAAAACTTACCGTAAGTAAGGCACTGAAAGAGCATATTATTGCCAAATATTCGGATGAAAAAATGGGAGCCCGTCCTTTAAAAAGAGCAATCCAGTCTGTGATAGAGGATGGTCTGGCGGAAGAAATCCTGAAAGGCAATGTAAAAAGCGGTGATACGGTGCTTGCAGGCTACCGGAAAGATAAGGTCGTATTTGACGTGAAGTAAATTATATATTATACTGAAACTAAGTACCAAGGACATGATTGGGAGGACACAGACGATGGCAGTAATTAGCGAATTGCTCCGTAGCGAAGAAAACGGAACCATTAGTTTTGGCGATTATACATTGGAAGCCAAAGCAAAGGTGGAAGATTTTGAGCATAAAGGAGACCTTTACAAGGTTAAAACCTTTAAAACCATGACCAAATTAGAGAGAAACGGTATGTTTGTATATGAGTCCGTACCGGGAACCAGTGTTTCTTTCTTTGAAGAAACTGAAGCAGGAATCACTTTCCTGGCTGAAGGTGCAGAGGATGCCCAGATTACCGTAGAACTTGCGGAAGATACCGAATACGAAGTAACGGTAGGCGGAAACAACATCGGCAAGATGAAAACAAACCTGGGTGGCAAGTTGAATTTAAGTGTGGAACTTGCAGGAGCAGGAGAGGTCAAGGTAAGCATTCTGAAATAAGGAACTTTTATAAAGAAAAAGAAACCTTCTGCTCATAGGAGCAGGAGGTTTTTTACATTTTAGGTTAACAAATAAGGAGAGCGAAATGGCGAAAAGCAAGAATAGCACGGTGTTTTTTTGTCAAAACTGTGGTTATGAGTCTGCAAAATGGCTGGGACAGTGTCCGGGATGTAAGCAGTGGAATTCCTTTGTGGAAGAGCCTGTTTCATCGTCTAAGACCGCTTCAAAGAAAAACAGAATACCCGGACAGGAAAAGAAACCGGCTCTTTTGTCGGAAATATCCTTACAGGAAGAAGACAGGATTACCACCGGCATGGCAGAACTGGACAGAGTACTCGGCGGCGGTATCGTAGAGGGTTCCCTGACACTTGTCGGCGGTGACCCGGGGATCGGTAAGTCCACGCTGCTTTTACAGGTGTGCAGAAATCTGGCCCTTGGTGGCCATGAAGTACTGTACATTTCCGGTGAAGAATCCTTAAAGCAGATTAAACTCAGGGCCAACAGAATCGGTGAATTTAATGAAAAACTCCGTTTATACTGCGAAACTTCGTTGGAAGAGATAGAGGAAGTCATTAAAAGAAACAAACCCAAAGTGGTAATCATAGACTCGGTTCAAACCATGTACAGAGAAGATATTTCCTCGGCGCCGGGCAGCGTTTCCCAGGTGCGGGAAGCCACATCGGTTCTTTTACAGTTAGCAAAGGGGCTGAATGTGTCTGTTTTTATCGTAGGTCATGTAACCAAGGAGGGTACGGTAGCAGGCCCCAGAGTATTAGAGCATATGGTAGATACCGTGTTGTACTTTGAAGGGGACAGAAACGCCTCCTACAGGATTCTGCGGGGCGTTAAAAACCGTTTTGGTTCCACCAATGAAATCGGTGTGTTTGAAATGGCACAGGAAGGCCTTAGGGAAGTACCCAATCCTTCTGAATTCATGTTAAGCGGCAAACCGTTAGATGCCAGTGGTTCGGTAGTGGTTTGCTCCATGGAGGGCACCAGACCCATTTTAATTGAGATCCAGGCCCTTGTTTGCCAGAGTAATTTCGGTATTCCCAGACGTCAGTGTATCGGAACGGATTTTAACAGGGTAAATCTTCTGATGGCAGTTTTGGAAAAAAGAGTCGGTCTTCAGATGGCGAATTGTGATGCCTATGTTAATATCGCCGGCGGCCTTAAGATTCAAGAGCCTGCCACTGATTTGGGAATTGTGATGGCGATTGTTTCCAGTTTCAAAAACAGACCCATCGATAACGGCGTTATCGCTTTCGGGGAAGTGGGCCTTAGCGGGGAAGTCCGTGCCGTCAGTATGGTACAAAGCCGTGTGCAGGAAGCAAAGAAACTTGGCTTTTCAACCTGTATTATTCCCTATGTGTGCCTGGAAAGTGTGAAAGAGATAAAAGGAATTCAGATTATCGGTGTTAAGAATGTAGCTGAGGTTATGGATTTGCAAATGTGACAAAAGTATGACATTTTTGCAAGAAAATTCAAAAAAACTTAAAAAATTACACTTTTTTCCTATTCAAAATAATTACTTTGTGGTAAGATAGAACAGGATTTGATTTCGGGTGTTATTTCCCGGAAGAGAAAGGCATGGTATATGTTATGGGCAGAAAGAAATGGGTGAAGAATCTCCCATTGTTAATCCTAGAAATAGTAGTACTTGTGGCAGCAATCGGTATTTTACTTGCAACACTGAAAATCACAGGCGAAGACGGCATCGAGAAGGTGAATCTTGATGAAGAAAAAATCGTAGTGAATGAAGAAGTAAAGAAGGAAGTAACATCCTCTGTGGAACAGAAAGAGGAAAGCAAATATACAGGAGTTTACAATATTGCATTCTTTGGTGTGGATGCCAGAGACGGTAATCTTGGTAAAGGAAACAGAAGCGATACCATAATGATTTGTTCCGTAGATATGGATACGCACGAAATAAAGCTGGTTTCCATCTACAGGGATACCTATCTGAATGTGGGAAATGATACATACCGTAAATGTAATGTAGCATACGCATTGGGTGGTCCCGAACAGGCGCTTAGTATGATTAACATGAATACGGACCTGTATATAACGGATTATGTGACCGTTGGTTTTGACGGGTTGGTAGAAGCCATTAATGCGCTTGGCGGTGTGGAAATAGATGTGACGGAAGCCGAGATACAGCATCTGAATAATTATCAGATCAGTATGGTTGGTACCAGTGAAGACGGAAAGCATTTTACGGCATCTGCCGGAGAAGACTATATTCCGGTGACGGAAGCCGGATTACAGACATTGAACGGCCTGCAGGCTACTGCCTATTGCAGAATCAGACATGTAGGAAATGATTTCGCCCGTACGGAGCGCCAGAGAACGGTGTTAGCGGCCATGCTTGAAAAAGCAAAAACAGCGTCCGTAAGCGAATTATCCGCAACCCTGAATGCTGTAGTACCTTATATCAATACCTCCGTGGATATAGAGGATGTGATGGAGGTACTGGGAATGGTTGGGGACTATCATGTGACAGTCAGTGAAGGATTTCCCTTTATGAACCATTTAAGCGGTGCGAATATCGGCACGGAAGGTTCCTGTCTGGTGGCAAATACCTTAGAAGAAAATGTAAGGGAATTACATGCCTTATTGTTTGCAGATGAAGCATATGAGCCTTCGAAAGAATTAAAGAGCTTCAGTGCCCAAATAGAAACGAATACAAAGGATTACATCCAGTAAAAAAGGAGACTATTAAGTCTCCTTTTTCATTGCAGTTAATACGGTTTTAATTTTGGGTAAAAAAATAACAGGGGCAGTAGGAATCGAACCCACATCGACGGTTTTGGAGACCGCTGTTCTACCTTTGAACTATGCCCCTATTCAAGTGATTTATTAAAACCACCGAATGCTATTATATAATATATATATTTATTTGTCAACAACCTTTTCTGTAGAATTTCGAATAATTAATTGCGGACGTAATAAGTTTTTGCTGATGGATACATGATTCATTAAACTTAAAAGAGCCATATAGCCGCTTTTACCTAATTCAATCCGATCCTGACGGATGGTGGTCAGCGGAGGAACGGTATAAGCAGATATCGGTATATCATCAAACCCCACAATGCTGACATCCTCCGGCACACGGTAGCCTAATTTCTTACATTCCCGGATGGTCTGGTGTGCAATCATATCGGTAGCACATGCAATTGCGGTTGCGCCTTCTTTGAGGAGGTTCTCCACAATTTGGCCAGAGCATTTGGAAAGTTCATCCTGATGATAGCTGGCATAAGCAATTAGTTTTTCGTTAATGGGCAGTTGGTGTGCCCGCATAGAATCATAATAAGCCTCTCCACGCTGTTCCGTAACCATGGAAGGACGGTTACCGTTGATAAAGGCTATTTTCGTATGTCCCAGATGGGTAAGGTGGTCAATCGCGTCTTCAATGCCTTCAGAGCTGTCTGTGCCCACGTAGGCAACATGAGAATTCTTCTTTATATAGCTGTCAAAAAGGGCAGTTGAGATTTTCGTCCCGGATACCTGTTCAAACCACGGATCATCAGGAGAGAGACAAAGGATGAAACTGCCTGAATAGCCGTTTTTGAGCATATAGGTATCATACTTTTCCTGGGCCTGGAATTCCTTGGTTAATTGCATAATATTGATATTCCAGTTATCACGGCTGGCAGCCTGCTTAAAGCCCAGAACAACCTCGTAGCCGAAGTCACTGGGAGATTCATAATTTATGTTGGCAACAAAAACACAAAGCTTTTTGTATGCATCCTTTTTCATTCGTTTGGTAGTATAGCCCATTTCAACGGCAGTATCTAAAATTAACTGGCGCATTTCTGAACTGACATCACTGGCACCGTTTAATCCTTTGGAAACGGTACTGATGGAGATGCCGAGTTTAGCAGCGATATCTTTAATAGTAGCCACACAGTTACCTCTTTCTGATAAATATAGTAATCCATATATAAAATAGTATAACGTAAAAGAAACAGGTATTGCAATATGTATTTACTAAATATTGACTTCTTTTGGTTTATATATCATATTTGAAAATAAAACAAAAAGCCCAAGAATAAATCTTGGACTTTTTGCTTGTGTAAAAGGGGAATTCTTCCGGAATTGCTAATTAGCCAGAGTTGATTTCCGTTTATCAACTCTGATGTTATTATATTGCGAAAATTATCGAAAATCTATAACTATTTTGAGAACAAATAAAAATATATTAGCAAACTAGAAGAATTCCATCATTTTTTTATTATTCGTCAGCACTTTTTTTACCAATCATGGTGAAACTGATGATAGCTGCAACTATGTAAAGTGCTAAGGTTACGTATAATACAGTCTGATAACCAACAGGGTTTGTTGCTGCATCGGGAGTACCTGTATGGGATACAATCCAAGCTGCAAGCTGGTTACCTGTAAGACCTGCAATTGCCCAAGCAGAAAGGGTAATACCATGGATAGCACTGATATTCTTCATTCCGTAGTGGTCAGAAAGCAATGTGGGAACATTACTGAATCCGCCGCCGTAACATGCATTAACAACAAATAAGAGAATTAATACAAGAATCATAAGTACAACATTCTGTCCCATATCGGTGATACCCTGTGTTACTACAACAAGACCGGTAGAAACGATGGAAAGAATGAAGATGATTTTGTAAATGGTGTTTCTGTCCTTGAAGGTATCAGCCCAAGCTGAGAATCCGAGACGTCCGCCTGCATTGAAGATTGCGGTTATGGAAGAGAGGATACCTACGATGGAACCGAGGCCTAAACATTTGATGATCATTTTTTCCTGGGAGATTAAAGCAAGACCACAGGTAATATTTAAGTAGAACATTAACCAGATACCAATGAAGGTAACAGGTTTGGATTTGATAACATCCATAGCGCTTGCGCCTTTTTCTTTGGTAGCGGGTTCGTGCCATCCTTCAGGTTTTGCAAGAAGAAGGTGACCTACGAACATCATTACAAAGTAAACAACTGCAAGAATTAAGAACATTTTCCAGATGCCGCCTTCGCCAAGAGAAGCAAGCAGAGACTGCATGATAGGGCTTGCGATTGCCTTTGCTGCACCGAAGCCTGCAACTGCAAGACCGGTAGCAAGACCCTTACGGTCCTGGAACCAAAGCATCAGGGTTTTTACGGGGGAAAGGTAACCTGTACCAAGACCGATTCCCATAATTAAACCATAGCAAAGGTAAATGCCGAGAAGTGCAACAATGCTTCCGGGATTCTTACCGCCAATCCAGATGAATAAGCCGGTTCCTGCCATACCTGCTGCAAAGCAGATGGTAGCAATCAGGGAAGATTTGTGAATGTCTTTTTCAACTACGTCTCCAAGGAATGCTGCTGACATACCAAGGAAGAAAATTGCAAAACTGAATGCCCATTCGGTAGCGCCTTTGGAGAAACCGATGTAATCAGCGATTTCCTGGCTGAAGATGGACCAGCAGTAAACGGTACCGATGCTGCAGTGGAGTAATAAAGCGGGTATCGCAGCTCTTACCCATTTGTTTTGAGGTAATTTTTTCATGATAGCTCTCACTTTCTCATATAATTTTATTTTTGCTTATAATTTGTCTACATACCATTATACAACGAAGAATGGGATTTTCAATAGAATTCCAAAGGATTTTGTGTATTTTTCGGTGTACATTTCCCTATTTTATGGTAAAATAAATGCAAGTGGTTTTTACATATTAAGATAATCATATAAATAGAGGAAGGAATATTGCGTATGGCTATCGAGAACGAAAATCTGTATCGTAAGGAACTTATTGAAAAATATCGCGGAAAGTTTGATCAGTTATTCCGCTATATTCCGTGGTTTGAACAGAAACTCGGAACGAAAACGACGCGGACCTATCAGGGAAATGATTCACCTGTAGCTTCCATGCCGATTCCGGTATATGAACCTACCGTTCTTTCTTTTGTGAAGGAAATGAATGCCACCGGGCTGATGGACAGAAACTATGTTTATGTATATTCCATGAACAATATCAGAAATGCACAGGATGAACTTACATTTATCGAAAATGCACAGCTGAAGGATATGGATGCCGTTGTGGGCATTTTGACGAAATATGTGCTTGGCGGAATGACCAAGGGATATTTGTGGCCGGAAGGCGTTGAAAACGGCGTGTATTTCCATGCATTATCGAAGATTAAGGAATTGCTGGAAGTTTGGGATGAACCGCTGGCATAGGAGTAGGTAGTTTTATGAGCGAGAAGTCGGTACAAAAGAAAAAGTATATATTGGAGACGGCCCGCAGGGTCTTTATGGACAAAGGCTTTTTGGCGGTTACCATGAAGGATATCGTAGATGCCTGTGAAATCAGCAGAGGCGGTTTGTATCTGTATTTTGCCGATACCGGAGAGATTTTCAGGGAAGTTTTAAAATTGGAAGAGCAGGAGACGGATGATATTTTTGAGGCAGGGATTGCAGAAGGTGCCGGCCCGTCTGATATTTTGGCCCTCTTTTTAAAAGAACAGAAGAAAGAATTATTAAATAAGAAGAAAGGTCTTTCCAGAGCGGCGTATGAGTATTATTTCATACATGAGAAGGACGGAAGGAGCCATCCCTTAAGAAAGCAGTTTGACTCTGCGGTGACGATTATCAGGAAACTGATTGAAGCCGGCGTGGAAAGCGGCGAGTTTTATTGTGAGGATGCAAGAGGTGCAGCCAGCAATATCATGTATGTTTTAGAAGGTCTTAAGATTGCATCCCTGACCAGGGGAATTACGGAAGCAGCGGTAGACCGTGAAATTCTTTATATCATGCAGGGTCTCGTTGCTGATGAATAAATGAAAGAAAAACTTCAAGAATTTCTTGAAGTTTTTTATATTAGCATTGCAAAAAGAAGAAGTTTCGGTATAATGTATTAGTGGAAACTATGCGAAACCATACAAAATAATAAACGGAGGATGAATTAATTCACCATGGGAAACGTAAAACGTATCTATGTAGAAAAGAAAGCACCATTTGCAGTAAAAGCAAAGGAACTGAAGGAAGAAATTGGCAGTTATCTCGGTATTACAGGTGTAAAAGAGGTTCGTGAATTTATCCGCTATGATGTGGAAAATATTTCGGATGCTACTTTTGAAGCAGCTTGTAAGACTGTATTTTCTGAACCGCCGGTTGATATTCTTTATCAGGAAACCATTGAAATTCCTGCTGACGGAAAGGTATTTTCCGTAGAATATTTGCCCGGACAGTTTGACCAGAGAGCAGATTCTGCCGTTCAGTGTGTGAAATTTTTAAAGGAAGATGAAGAGCCTGTTATTAAGACAGCTGTTACTTATCTGATTGTTGGAGATGTTTCCGATGATGAATTTGATAAAATAAAAGCTTATTGTATCAACCCGGTAGACTCCAGGGAAACCGATATGGTGAAGCCTGAAACTTTAATTACCGAATATGATGAGCCTGCAGATGTAATTATTTTTGACGGATTTAAGGAATTATCCGAAGATGCACTTCGTGAACTTTATGATTCCCTTGGGCTTGCCATGACATTTAAGGATTTCCAGCACATCCAGAATTATTTCAAGGGAGAAGAGGACAGAGATCCTTCCATGACAGAAATCAGAGTACTGGATACTTATTGGTCCGACCACTGCCGTCATACTACATTCTCAACAGAGCTTAAAAATATTGAGTTTGAAGACGGTTATTACAGAACACCTCTTGAAACTACTTATGCAAGCTATTTGGATACCAGAAGTGAAATCTTCGCAGGCAGAGATGACAAGTTTGTTTGTCTGATGGATTTGGCACTGATGGCAATGCGTAAACTGAAAAAAGACGGTAAATTGCAGGATATGGAAGAATCTGATGAAATCAATGCCTGCTCCGTTGTAGTGCCTGTGGAAATGGACTACGGCGATGGCCCTGTTACAGAAGAGTGGCTGGTATTTTTCAAGAACGAAACCCATAACCATCCTACGGAAATCGAACCTTTCGGTGGTGCGGCTACCTGTCTTGGCGGTGCAATCCGTGATCCCCTTTCAGGAAGAGGTTATGTATATCAGGCAATGCGTGTAACCGGTGCGGCTGATCCTACCGTACCTGTAGCAGAAACCATGAAGGGTAAATTGTCCCAGAAGAAGCTGGTTCGCGGTGCAGCAAGCGGTTATTCTTCTTACGGTAACCAGATCGGTCTGGCAACCGGATTTGTAAAAGAAATTTATCATCCCAATTATGTAGCTAAGAGAATGGAAATCGGTGCAGTAATGGGTGCTGCTCCCCGTAAAAATGTAATCAGAGAGAATTCCGATCCCGATGATATCATCATTTTACTGGGCGGACGTACCGGACGAGATGGTTGCGGCGGTGCAACCGGTTCTTCCAAGGTGCATACCGAAAGCTCCATCGAAACCTGCGGTGCGGAAGTACAGAAGGGTAATGCGCCCACAGAGCGTAAAATCCAGAGACTTTTCAGACGCGGTGAAGTAAGTAAGATTATTAAGAAATGTAACGACTTTGGTGCAGGCGGTGTATCCGTAGCAATCGGTGAACTTGCAGCAGGTCTTACGGTTGACCTTGATAAAGTTCCCAAGAAATATGCAGGTCTTGACGGAACAGAACTTGCAATTTCAGAATCCCAGGAAAGAATGGCAGTTGTTGTAGATCCTAAGGATGTAGATACCTTCCTTGGTTATGCAGCGGAAGAAAACTTAGAAGCAGTTCCTGTTGCGGTTGTAACTGCTGAGCCCAGACTGGTTCTGAAATGGAGAGGCAAAGAAATCGTTAATATTGCCAGAGCATTCCTTGATACCAACGGTGCACATCAGGAAACCAATGTAGTAGTAAATATTCCTTCCGAGGAAGAAAATTACTTAAATCAGATTGCAATTCCTGCGGTTGCAGAAGCACTTGCTAAAGACGATGTGAAAGAAGCCTTTGTACAGACATTAAATGACTTAAATGTATGTTCCCAGAAGGGTCTGGTTGAAATGTTTGACTCCTCCATCGGTGCAGCCAGTGTGCTTATGCCTTATGGCGGAAAATATCAGCTTACAGAAACCCAGACTATGGTAGCGAAGCTTCCTACTTTGAAAGGAAAGACAGATACCGTTACCATGATGAGCTACGGATTTGATCCTTATTTATCCTCCTGGAGCCCTTACCATGGTGCTGTTTATGCAGTTACCGAATCCATGGCGAAGGTAGTGGCTACCGGTGGTGATTTCAGTAAAATCCGTTTCACTTTCCAGGAATATTTCCGTAGGATGACATCCGACCCCAGCCGTTGGAGCCAGCCTTTTGCAGCACTTCTCGGTGCTTATGATGCACAGATTGGTTACGGACTTCCTTCCATCGGCGGAAAGGACAGTATGTCCGGTTCCTTCAATGAAATCGATGTTCCTCCTACACTGGTATCCTTCGCAGTTGATGTTGCGAAGCAGCAGGATGTAATTACTCCCGAACTGAAAGAAGCAGGAAATAAGCTGGTACAGTTCTGGTTTGATAAAGATGAATTTGATATTCCCGTTTACGAGCATGTAATGAAGACTTATAGCTTTATTACACAGCTGATGCGTGACGGTAAGGTGAAGTCTGCATATGCACTTGATTCCAAGGGTCTTTTCGCAGGCGTAAGCAAGATGGCATTCGGTAATCAGCTTGGTGTTGCTTACAGCGATGAATTAAAGGCTAAGGATTTATTTGAGAACGGTCTTGGTGATCTCGTTCTTGAAATGACAGATGAAGATGCGGCAGCATTAGAAGCAGATGAATTAAACTTCAAAGTAGTTGCCACAATTACCGATGATGCTGCATTTACTTATGCAGATACAACCGTTTCCATGGAGGAAGCATTACAGGCGTGGAAGAGCCGTCTTGAGAAGGTATTCCCTACCAAGGCTGAAAAGGGTGTAGAAGCAGTTGCATCTGACGTATACAGCACAGATAAGATTTATGTTTGCAAGAATAAAGTAGCAAAGCCTACCGTATTTATCCCTGTATTCCCCGGTACCAACTGTGAATACGATACCACGAAAGCATTTGAAAAAGCAGGCGCTAAGGTAGTAAGCCGCGTATTTAAGAATATGACTGCAGAAGACATCCGTGAATCTGTAGAAGCCTTTGAAAAGGATATTAATGATGCACAGATTATTATGTTCCCCGGTGGTTTCTCTGCCGGTGATGAACCGGACGGAAGTGCGAAATTCTTTGCAACCGCATTCCAGAATGCGAAGATTAAAGAAGCAGTTATGAAGCTGTTAAATGAAAGAGACGGTCTTGCACTTGGTATCTGTAACGGTTTCCAGGCACTCATTAAGCTTGGTCTTGTACCTTACGGCGAAATTGTAGGACAGAAGGAAGATTCACCTACTCTTACCTTTAATACCATTAACCGTCACATTTCCAAGATGGTTTATACCAAAGTAGTTACCAACAAGTCTCCCTGGTTACAGCAGGCAAACCTTGGCGGTGTATATGCAACACCTGCGTCCCATGGGGAAGGTCGTTTCGTAGCTCCCGCAGAATGGATTGAAAAGCTGTTCGCAAACGGACAGGTTGCTACCCAGTACTGTGATATTAATGGTGCGGTATCCATGGACGAAGAGTGGAATATCAATGGTTCTTATGCAGCGATTGAAGGTATTACCTCTCCTGACGGAAGATGTCTTGGTAAGATGGCCCATGTAGAACGTATCGGAAGCGGTGTAGCCATGAATATTTATGGCGAACAGGATCTGAAGATCTTCGAATCCGGTGTGGCATATTTTAAATAAAATAAAAAACAAAGAAATGCCCGGTAGAAATACCGGGCATTGTTATGGTTTGGCTTATTTGATTGGATGAAAAATAATTATTCAGTTTCTTCTGTGACATCATCTGCTGACGCTTCTGCAGCTTCTTCGGCAGATTTTTTACGGTCAATCCAAATGCCGATGGCCCATATATAAATCCACAGCAGGATGGGAAGTCCTACGGTAGCAAGAAGGCAGGCTGCAAATAATTTCTCGGAGCCGGGGAAATCCAGCAGAGAAACAATCAAAGTGGCAACATATAAAAGAACCAGCAAAATCACACAGGATAATGCGGCAATCTGTTTGGCTTTTTTCTTCATAGAATCAGACTCCTTTTGATAAGTATGAACCAATTATATAACAAGAAAAGCGTATTTTCAATTTGTTTTGACGATAATTTAGTTTCAATACAATAGTTGCACCAATGAGTGAATTGTGTTAAAATTGAAACAGTGTAGTATTATTTTCAGAAATAAGGGTTGACATAACGGGAAAAACTAAGAGGGATTAGTATGTTAAAAAAATGGGGACAAATTTTCGGTGATGAATACCGAAGTATCATTAAGTTATTAGAACCGTGCATGGATGACCATCTTTATATGATGGATATCCGGAATGATATTTATTCGATTTCCGAAGGTGCAGTGGAGCGTTTTAATATTCCGGGTACTGAGTTTAAAAATGCAGCGGAAGAGTTGATGAAATTTACTTATATAGAGGACCGGCTTAAGATGCATGAAGAGATTATGCAGATTGCCCGTAAGGAAAAGGAATTCCACAATATGCAGTACAGGTGGCTGGATAGGAAAGGACAACCAATCTGGATAAATTGCAGAGGAAGGGTTCTTTTGGGAGAAGACGGTGAACCGGAGTATTTAATCGGTTGTATCAATGAAATCGGTAAGAAACAAAAGGCCGATAACGTAAGCGGACTCTTAGGCGAATCCAGCTTCCAGCAGACACTGGCAGAACAGGGCCAAGAGAGACTTTCCGGTTACATATTGAGAGTAGGAATTGATAATTTCAAAGAAATTAATGAAAATAAGGGTATGAATTATGGCGATATGATTTTGAAAAATACTGCGGATTGTATCGTCACGGCTGCTGCGGCAACCGGTAAGAGTCTCACGGTTTACAGAATCGTGGGAGATGAGTTTATCTTAAGCGATTTTACGGGAACCGTGAAGGAGGCTAAATTGCTTTACCGGGAAATCCGCAGGAAGATAGATACATTCATTGCAGCCATCGGATATGAAGTATTTTATACGGTTTCCGGCGGTATTCTGGATTTGGAGGAGGTGCAGAACCGCAGCTTTGAAAATATTATGAAACTGTCTGAATTTGCCTTAAGTCAGGCAAAAAATGGCGGAAAGAATGTTTATTATATTTACAAGCGTGAGGATTACCAAAAATTCGTTGAAGAGCGGAAATTGATTCAGATACTCAGACAGTCCGTAAACAATGGTTTTGTCGGTTTTGAAACCTATTTCCAGCCGGTGATAGACCGCAGGCAAGGGACTGTTTACGGGGCAGAAGCACTGCTGCGTTTTAAGTCGCCTGAAACGGGACCGATTTTGCCGTTTAAATTTATTCCCCTTTTGGAAGAAAGCGGCCTGATTATTCCGGTAGGAAAATGGGTACTTGACCGTGCCATGGAGGCTTGCGGTGAAATTCAGCAAACATTACCGGAGTTTAAGGTTTCAGTTAATTTATCTTACATACAGGTATTAAAGAGTAATGTTGTGAATGTTATCAAAGAAGGAATGGAGAAATATGGCCTCAAGCGGGGCAGTGTTTTGGTTGAACTTACGGAAAGCGGTTTTTTGGAAACCAATGCAAACTTCATCGATTTTTGTAACGGATTACAGGCAAACGGCATTCCTCTTGCACTGGACGATTTCGGAACAGGATATTCCAATTTCCATTACCTTTACCAATTAAGTCCCGATACGATCAAGATTGACCGTTCCTTTACGGTGAAGGCGCTTAATAATCCGTATGAGTACAATCTGCTTAAGCATATGGTTGAAATGTCCCACAGCATTGATATGAAATTGTGTGTTGAGGGCATTGAGACGCGGAATGAACTGGATAAGATTAGCGAGATAGAACCGGATTATATTCAGGGATATTATTATGGAAAACCTTGCAATTATGCTGATTTTGTAAGACAGTTTTTGAACAAATAAAGAATGAAAGAAAACAAAGATTCCCGCACGCAGGTGCGGGAATTTATTTTTTACCGATTTCATTTTAATTAGATTCAATATAATTTTTGATGGCATTAAAGCTTTCGCTGCTAAGCACATGCTCGATACGGCAGGCATCTTCCGCAGCAATTTCTTTGCTGACGCCCAGTTTCACAAGCCAGTGGGTAAGCAGTTCGTGACGCTCATAAATCATTTCGGCAATTTCCTGTCCGGAAGGGGTTAAGGTGATGAAGCCTTCTTTGCTGACGCAGATGTGTTCTTTTTCACGCAGATTCTTCATGGCAACGCTGACGCTGGACTTTTTAAATCCCAGTTCCTCGGCGATATCTACAGCGCGGACTGCCGGTTTGGTTTTACTAAGCACTAATATGGTTTCCAGATAATTTTCGGATGATTCATTCATATTCATATAAATACCCCTCATTACCAAGCAAGTTACCTCTTGTATTAGGATAAAGTATAGCACAAAAAAGAAAAAACGCAAAGTATTTGCAATAATTGGTTGACAAATTTGCCGGACGTGATACAATTAAAACAAACATATGAACAAATAATCATATGTAAAGTATAAAAGGAGTGTAACCAGTATGAAAAAAACATATAAAATAGAAGTAGATTGTGCAAACTGTGCCAACAAGATGGAAGAGGCAGCGAAGAAAACAGCAGGTGTGAAGGATGCGGTAGTGAACTTTATGGCATTAAAAATGAGTGTGGAGTTTGAAGAAGGTGCCTTGCCGGAAACGGTTATGAAGGAAGTTCTCAAAAATTGTAAAGTTGTGGAAGATGATTGTGAGATTTATTTTTAACCGGCAGCTGTATACTGACATATGCAGACATATATCGACATATGCTGACGGTAAGTGAGGAGAACATATGAATAAGAAACAAAAAAAGGTACTGGTGCGCATTATTGTTGCAGCAGTACTTATGACTTTATTGTCAATTCTTCCCCTTAAGGGCGTGCTTAGATTTTTGTTGTTTATGATTCCTTATTTGGTAATCGGCCATGATATTTTGAAAAAGGCCCTAAAGGGAATTTGTAAAAAGCAGGTGTTTGACGAAAATTTCTTAATGGCCATAGCTACTGTAGGTGCCATTATTTTAGGCGAATATGTGGAAGGTGTGGCAGTTATGCTGTTTTATCAGATTGGTGAGTTGTTTCAAAGCTATGCCATTTCCAGGAGCCGTAAGAGTATCAGCAGTCTGATGGATTTAAGACCGGACTATGCGAATGTAGAGACACCGGAGGGAATAGAGAAAAAAGACCCGGATGAAGTAAATACCGGCGATATTATTGTGGTTATGCCGGGGGAGAAGGTTCCCATTGACGGAATCGTTATAGAAGGAGAAGCCGGACTGAATACCGCCGCACTGACAGGAGAGAGTGCGCCGAAGGATGTAACGGTAGGAGATGAAGTGCTTAGCGGATGCATCAACATGAACGGTCTATTAAAAATCCGGACCACAAAGATGTTTGAAGAATCTACAGTTTCCCGTATTTTGGAGCTGGTAGAAAATGCAACCTCAAGGAAATCCCGGTCTGAAAATTTTATCTCTAAATTTGCCAAATATTATACCCCTGCCGTTTGTATCTGTGCCGTTCTGCTGGCGGTTTTACCGCCGCTTATGAATCTGATGATACTGCAGCGTGAAGCAGGCTTTACCATGTGGATTTACCGGGCTCTTACCTTTTTGGTAATCAGTTGTCCCTGTGCGCTTGTCATCAGTATTCCCCTTACCTTTTTTGCGGGAATCGGAGGCGCCGGAAGGGAAGGAATCCTGATAAAGGGCTCTAACTATATGGAAACACTTGCCAAAACAGGGATTGTGGTTTTGGATAAAACAGGAACCATGACCAAGGGAAGTTTTGAGGTAGTGCAGACCTATTCTGCGGCAGAAAATGAGGAGGAACTAATCTTTTTTGCGGCGATGGCGGAGTGTTATTCAAAGCATCCCATTGCAAGCAGCATTAAGGCAGCCTACGGAAAGCCCTGTGATGAGAAATCCATCGGTACTGTCCGTGAAATTCCCGGAAAGGGCGTATCGGCGCTGGTAAATGATATTCCGGTTTTGGTAGGAAATGAAAAATTAATGACAGAAGCAGGACTTTTGCCTGCAAGCTGTGAATTACCGGCTACCGTCGTGCATGTTGCTGTTGGTGGAGTGTATGCAGGTTATTTGGTCATAGCGGACCAAATGAAACCGGGGGCAGCGGATGCAGTGAAAGACCTGCGCCGCATCGGAATTAAGGAATGTGTTATGCTTACCGGTGATGATAGTGCCGTGGCAAAGCAGGTGGCGAATCAGCTTGGAATTACCAAGGTATTCGGCGGACTGTTGCCGGAAGATAAGTTTGGTAAGGTGGAAGAAATCCTTTCCTCCAAAAGCGCCGGGGAGAAACTGGCTTTTGTGGGAGACGGTATCAATGATGCACCTGTTTTGTCCCTTTCGGATATCGGAATTGCCATGGGCGCCCTGGGAAGCGACGCTGCCATAGAAGCAGCTGATGTGGTGCTGATGGATGATGACCCTAAGAAAATAGCCAAATCCGTACGGATTGCCCGTAAGTGTATGGGTATAGTGTATCAGAATATTTATTTTGCGCTGGGAGTGAAAGGAATCTGCCTGATTCTCGGAGCGCTGGGGATTGCCAATATGTGGCTTGCTATTTTTGCGGATGTGGGAGTTATGGTTTTGGCAGTCTTAAATGCAATCCGCGCATTATATGTGAAAAATGTTTAAAACTGTGATATAATGATTCTTGTGTAAAAGAAATTCTGCAAGGAAGGAGAAACAGATGCATAGAGAAGTAAGTGAATGCTGTGAAAATATCGAAGTGCATGAGGATTTGTTAAAGATTGTGGAAGAAACCATGCCGGATGAAACGGAACTGTATGATTTGGCAGAACTTTTCAAGGTTTTTGGAGATTCCACCAGAATCCGTATTTTGTTTGTTTTGTTTGAAGCGGAGGTTTGTGTATGTGACTTGGCGCAGGCGCTGAATATGACCCAGTCAGCCATTTCCCATCAGCTGAAGATACTCAAGCAGAACAAACTGGTAAAGAACCGCAGGGAAGGAAAATCCATTTTTTATTCCCTGGCAGATGACCATGTGCGCACGATTATTGCCATGGGCAGGGAGCATATCGAAGAAGATTAAAGGATGAAATGCGCGTGGACGGAACTGTTTTTACGCATTACCGGGGAGATGAAACAGAAGTTACTGTAGCACTTTCTGAAGATAAGGAAGCTTATACCGGGATTGCGGCCAAGGCTTTTTTAAGCTGCAAAACAATTCAAAAATTAGAGATAGCAGGCTCAGTTGCCGAAATTGGTGACTGGGCTTTTGCACATATGCAAAATTTGGAGGTATTGGTGCTCCCTAAAAGGGAAATTGTTTTTGGGAAAAAGGTGTTCCTTAATTGCGGCCGCCTTGCACAGATTTTGGTGCAGGGAGATAATACCGGAAACCCCGGGCTTCCGTTCTTTTTGGCGGCATCCGTCAGGGATTTGCAACAGGAGGAACTTTTGCGTCCCCATGAAGCAGGAGAGGAAAAGACGCACAAAGACTGGATGAAGGATTACGACAGGGCACTTTTTCGGTATTTGGAGGCGCCTGATGAAACCGGCTTTGACCCGGTATTTTTCGGATGGTTTAAGGTAGAGGATATTGATGACCAGATGCCTGTCTTTTTGCGGAAAAAAAGAAGAATCAAGGCAGCATTGATACTGCTTAGACTTTTGTATCCGATGCATTTGACAGATGAAAATCAGGAAAAACTGTATGCCTATGTAAGGGCTGCGGTTCCTTCGAAAGAAGAAGGAAAAATCCATACGGCGGTGTATGATTTGTTTTGCGAGGAAGATTCCCCTTATACGGAGAATATCCGCTATTTGCAGATTTTAAAGGAAAGCGGAGCTCTTGACAGTGATCTGGAAGGACTTCTTTTGGAAAATATGAAGAATGCTTCTGCGGAACTGCGGGGATATCTTTTGCGGGAAAAATCAGAAGAAGGGAAGAAGGCGGATTTTTTTGCGGATTTTACTTTGTAGAAATACTGAATATACATTTCCGGATAGTTTTTTCAAAAAAAATTTACTTTTCAGGTAAAGTAATATATAATAACAAATAGTGTTGAAAAACATTTATATTTTATCAAACATAAGAATAATATCTGCATGGCGGATAAGGAGGATAAGAGTATGGCATTACTGAAAAAGTGGCGTGACATGGCCTATTCAGAAACAGCAAACAAGGGAGATTTACAGAGATTCTGGACATCCTATTTCCAGCAGGAAAAGGAAATTTATGAAGACCTGTTAAGCAATCCCGACGTGGAAGTAAAGGGTACCGTAAAGGAATTGGCTGAAAAGTATGACGTGGACATCATGATGATGACCGGATTTTTGGATGGTATCAATGACAGCTTGAAGGTGGCAAACCCCATCGAAGAAATGGAAGAGGATACTGAAGTAAGCCTTGCATTTGAAAAAGAGCTTCTTTACAAGAACATGGTAGCTGCCGGAGCAGACTGGTTATATGAACTGCCCCAGTGGGAACCTATTTTTGATGAAGAAACCAGAAAAGCATTATATAAAGAACAGAAATCATCCACAACCGTTGTGAAGCCTGAAAAGGTATATCCCAACGACCCCTGCCCTTGCGGCTCCGGAAAAAAGTATAAAAAGTGCTGTGGTAAGAACTAAGAATTCACATAACGAAAAGCAGGAAGCGTAATCTTCCTGCTTTTGTTTTTGCTTATGAAACGGAATGCTCAGCTTGCCTGGCCGCAATCATAAGGATTCAGATAATGGTGTAATCCTGCAAGGAATACCGTATTTGACGGAATATAGGCTTCGTTATCGGCAAGGGGACCGAAAATCTGCTGAAGAATGGAGCGCTCACCCCTAAGCCATGTTACGGTAACGGCATGTCTCATGGCACGTTCCACACTGGAGGGTGTTGTGCGGAAATATTTGGCAAGATCAATATATAAGCCCTTGGTGATATGTTGCAATAATTCCGGATTTTCCCGGATCAGTTCCAGGGAATAGGCGATGTAGATAAAGCCGTTTAAGTTGGGTTTCATACCGATATCCAGTAAAACGTTGTGGATTTCGTTGGCTTCCAGGCGGAAAAAAATAATGTTACTTTTTCCGTTTGTTTTTTGCAATGTCTGTGTGCTCATGTTTTTTACAGGGGCCTCCTTTTGGTTAATTCATAATGTGAATTTTTTGGCGTAAATATGATATAAAAATAATAAAATAATAGTTGACAGTGAAAAATATCAAGTGTAACATTTTTTTATCAAAAAAGTGAAGAAAGAAATGTCAAAAAAGACATTGGGTAAAATTATGCAGGCAGGCATACGACTCAGACAACTGTTAACGGAGCGGGGAATCAGCATAGCAGAGTTTTCTGAAATGTGTAATCTTCCGTTGGAAACGGTAAGAAATATTTATTACGGTAAGACCACAGACCCCAAAATTTCAACAGTAATGCAGATGGCGGAAGCACTGAACCTTTCAGTGAATTGTTTCATGGGAAAGTGTGCCCATACGGTCGAAGAAAAGGCCCTTTTGAGGAATTTCAGGATGTGCGGCCATCATGGGAAAAGTCTGATTTCGCTTACTGCCAAATATGAAGCGATGGTGGCGAAGGAATCCCGCGAATCTACCGAGAAACACAAAATTCCCTGTCTGATTCCGGGCGGGAATGTATATGACGGAATTGATTATACCAGTTGCGAAACCATAGAAGTGGAAGTGGCGGAGAAACAGGCCTTTGTGGGAATCCGCTTAAGTACCAATGATTTTATTCCTTTTTACTGTAAGGGAGATACCATTCTTTTAGAAAACCGTTTTCCTAAAAACGGGGAATTTGCTGTATTTTACAGAAAAGGGAAAATATTTATCCGGAAATACATAGAAGAAGAAAAGCAGTACCGTTTGAAATGTCTGCACAATATGGGAGAGGACATTGTGGTGAAACGGATGGATGATATTGAGTATATCGGAACCTGCTGCAGTGTCATCCGCGAAGATTAGTGAAATTACCTCTTTACAGATGAGAAAAAGTGTCCTATGATAAGTAGGAAGAAATGAAGAAGCGAACACGTTGACGAGAAGAGTACGATGTGAAAGGTAACAGAGAGGGATATCGGCTTTTGGAAAGAGCAGAAGCTGTGCTGAAAATATCCTTACGGGAAGCATCCGAAAACTACCTCTGAGTGGCCCTAATCCGGTCCGTAAGCCTTCGTTACAGGCAGATGATGTACTAACCTGATACATTGTCATGAGTGGTTTCCGTAAGCCGCACTGCGCAGGAGACAAGCATAGGTGGAACCGCGTTTTGAACGTCCCATGCATTACGAAAGTAGTGCGTGGGATTTTTTGATTTCAATCAGGAACGAAAAACGGATTAAGAATGATAAAAAGGAGAAGAGAGATGAAAATCACATTAAAAGATGGCTCTGTAAAAGAGTACGACAGCGCGAAAAGCGTGTATGAAATTGCAACTGATATTAGTGAAGGTCTGGCAAGAGCAGCCTGCGCCGGTGAAGTAAACGGTGAGGTAGTAGACCTTCGTACCGTGGTAGAGGATGATTGTACTTTAAATATCCTGACAGCAAATGATCCCGAAGGCTTACGGGTTGTCAGACATACCTGCTCCCATGTACTTGCGGAAGCAGTAAAGAGAGTGTTCCCGGAAGCAAAGCTTGCGATCGGACCTGCCATTGATACCGGTTATTACTATGATTTTGAACATGCTTCTTTTTCCAGGGAAGACCTTGATAAAATCGAAGCAGAAATGAAAAAGATTATCAAAGAAGGTAATAAATTAGAGAAGTTCACCCTTCCCAGAGCGGAAGCTATTAAATTCATGGAAGAAAAGGGAGAACCCTACAAGGTAGAACTCATTCAGGATCTTCCTGAAGATGCAGTGATTTCCTTCTACAGCCAGGGTGATTTTGTAGACCTTTGTGCAGGACCTCATTTAATGAGCACCAAGGGAATCAAAGCATTCAAACTGACCTCTTCTTCCGGTGCTTACTGGAGAGGTGATTCGGACAGAACCATGCTTCAGAGAATCTACGGTACCGCTTTTAACAAAAAGGAAGAACTGGCGGATTATCTGGAATACCTTGAAAATATCAAGCTCCGTGACCATAATAAACTTGGCCGTGAAATGGAACTTTTTACAACCGTTGATGTAATCGGACAGGGACTTCCTCTTTTGATGCCTAAGGGTGCGAAGATGATTCAGACCATGCAAAGATGGATTGAAGATTTGGAAGACAATGAATGGGGCTATATCAGAACCAAGACTCCTCTTATGGCAAAGAGTGACCTTTATAAGATTTCCGGACACTGGGATCATTACAAGGAAGGTATGTTTGTAATGGGTGACGAAGAAGTAGACAAGGAAGTATTTGCACTTCGTCCCATGACCTGTCCTTTCCAGTATTATGTATATAAAGCAAGCCAGCATTCCTACAGGGACCTGCCGCTCCGTTACGGTGAGACATCCACCCTTTTCAGAAACGAAGATTCCGGTGAAATGCATGGTCTTACCAGAGTACGTCAGTTTACCATTTCCGAAGGTCATCTGATTGTAAGACCTGACCAGATGGTAGAAGAGTTTAAGGGCTGTCTTGCACTGGCAAAGCACTGTCTCCAGACTCTTGGCGTGGAAGAGGATGTAACCTATCATCTTTCCAAGTGGGATCCTGAAAATAAGACCAAATACATTGGTGAAGCAAGTGTATGGGAAGAAACCCAGCAGCATATGCGCGATATCATGAATGAACTTAACATTCCTTTTGTTGAGGATGTGGGCGAAGCGGCCTTCTACGGTCCTAAGATTGATATCAATACCAAGAATGTATACGGTAAAGAAGATACCATGATTACCATCCAGTGGGATGCCCTTTTGGCAGAACAGTTTGATATGTATTATATTGACCAGAACGGGGATAAGGTACGTCCTTATATCATTCACAGAACCTCTATGGGATGCTATGAAAGAACCCTTGCATGGCTCATTGAAAAATATGAAGGAAAGTTCCCTACCTGGCTTTGTCCCGAACAGGTACGTGTACTTCCTATTTCCGAGAAATATGAAGAATATGCGGAAAAGGTGAAGGCAGAACTGAAAAAGAACGGTGTTCTTGTTACGGTAGATAACCGTTCCGAAAAGATTGGCTTTAAGATCCGTGAAGCAAGACTTGCGAAGGTACCTTATATGCTGGTAGTAGGTCAGCAGGAAGAGGCTGACGGAACCGTTTCCGTAAGAAGCCGTTTTGCAGGCGATGAAGGTATTAAGAGCATCGGCGATTTTGCGGAACAGATTTGTAAGGAAATCCGCACCAGGGAAATCCGTAAGGTAGAAGTACAGGAAGAAAAGAAAGCTTAATAATGACGCGAAAGAAGCCGCCGCATTTTGAAAGAAATGCGGTGGTTTTTTGGTTCCCGGAATTTTTCGGAAAAAAGCCATTTACGGGAATGCACGGACCCGGAGCGGAAGATAACCCGGTATCCTTCCAAAGGTTGACGGAAAGTGAAAAAAAAGGTAAAATAAGACTCATAATACGGACGAATAAAAGAAGAGATATGAGGGAGCTGCGATGCTTTTATTATCAACCAAAAAAGAAAACAGGGCATGCAATTTCGGGAGAGTAAACAAGGGCTTTACCTTGGTGGAAATGATAGTGGTTATGCTGATTCTTACCGTTTTGGCGGCCATTCTGATTCCCAGCCTTATGGGCTTTATTGATGAAGCCAAGGGAAAGCAGCATGTACTGAATGCAAGAAGCATTTACATGTCTGCCCAGGCCATTGAATCCGAGAAATATGCAGCCTGGGACGGAACCATAGCCAATGCCCATCATAATTTATCCGAGGCTGACAAGACCAGAATTGTCCGGATGGCGGACCTGGAAGGCGTGGAAATTGTGGATGTGGTATTTGAAAGTGACAGCATTACCGAAGGTGGTGCGTCATCGAACCACGGTTATTTTACGATTGTGGGAATTACAGTGAAATTTGATTCTGTTACCGTAACCTTAAAAGACGGTGTTTGGACAGTATTGCAATAAAGAAAAGAAACTAGCGGTGTTTTGGGACACCGCTATTTCGGTATTCTTAAGAAGAATCTATTTATGTGGAAGGTAAGGATGTAACATGCCAAAATACGGATATCAGGCCAGAGATCAAAAGGGAAAATTGCAAATAGGTACGATGGTGGCAGCCGATGAGGATGAATTATATTTGCGCCTGAAGGAACAGGATTTGTATCTGATAGATGCAGAGGATGTACTGGAAGGTAAGAAATACAGACCGTTATCACCGCTTATGCTTTCGGAATTTAACAGGGAACTGGGGAATATGCTGGCCTCCGGTGTGACACTGGTGCGTGCCATGACGATTTTGTCCCAGGAAGAGACCCGGAAAGAAAGAGAACGTGACATCATAACGAAGGTCCTTAAATTAATCAGGCAGGGAGAATCCATATCCGGAGCTATGGAGAAGCAGGTAGGGGCATTTCCGCTTTTGATGATTCATATGTACCGTGCAGCTGAGAGCAGCGGTAAACTTGCGGCAACTGCGGAGCGTCTTGCCGTGCATTATGAAAAAGAGCACCAGATGGCCACCAAATTAAAGAGTGCCACGGCTTATCCGAAGATTTTATGCGTCTTATCCGTGCTAATTGTGATATTTATTGTGAATTTCATTTTGCCCCAGCTTTCGGAATTATTTGATTCCCTTGCAAGCCTTCCGCTTCCTACCAGGATTTTGTTCGGAAGCAATGCATTTATCAAAGAGCATTACAAACTGCTTCTGGCTATTTTGTTTGTGGTAGCGGTGGTTTTGGTTATCTTACTGAAAATGCCTTCCGTAAGACGCAGTCTGGATGAACAGAAACTGAAGATTCCCGTAATCGGAAAGCTGTTAAAAACCATATATACGGCAAGATTTGCCAGGTCACTTTGTTCCCTTTACAGTGCGGGAATTCCCATTGTGACGGCGATGCAAATTGTGAAAAAGACCATTGGAAATGTCTACATAGAGAGTCAGTTTGACGGGGCGATTTCCCGCCTGCGGGAAGGACACAGCCTAAGCGATACCATAGAAGAAATAGATGGTTTCGTAAAGAAACTCCCGGCGGTTATCCGGGTTGGGGAAGAAAGCGGGGATTTGGTTAAAATGCTGGATTCCATGGCGGATTCCTTTGATTATGAGTCTGAGATGGCGGTGAACAGGCTGATTGGCTATCTGGAGCCGGCATTAATTGTGATTATGGCGGTGATTATCGGATTTATCATGATTGCGGTGATGTTGCCTATTTATGATTCTTATTCCGCAATCGGCATGAATGTTTACTAAGTAAGAGGTGAAAAACGTGGCTACGATTTTATATTTATCCAATCAATTGGTACAGGTGGTTGAGGCTGTAGAAAAGGGCCGGACCGTGAAAGTGCAGAATATCTGGCAGGACGAGGCCCCGGAGGGAAGTATCATCAATGGTATTATTACCGACGAAGAGGCGTTTCTTTCCTGGGTGAAGGCCTTTTTTGCCAAAAACAGGATACCCAGGAAAGAAGTTACCCTTGTTATCAACAGCAGTCAGTTTGTACATAAAGTACTTCAGTTTCCTAAATTAAAGGAAGCAGAACTGAAAAAAATGATCTCCAGGGAATTTGCCGAGAACCGTACGGATGAAACCTTGTTTACTTATTGCGGACTGGATACGGAGAAGGGCTTAAAGACCCAGAGAATTCTGGCAACTGCAGTTGAAAAATCCTTCTTAAATACCAATATTTCCCTTTTCAGACAGGCAGGAATTGAACTGGTGGCAATTGAATCCGCAATCAGTTCCCTTGTGAAACTGTTTACCTATGCACCGGAAATCAAGGACAAAACCTGCTTAATCCAGGTTTTGGACGGCCGTGATGTAATCAGTATGCTTTTCGTAAACGGAAAGTATAACTATTCCCAGAAAAACCGCCTTTTGGACAGTGAATCTCCGGAGGCGTGCCAAAGCTCCCTGGAGTCCATCACCGATAAAATCATGCAGTTTATGACTTCCCAGCAGATGAAGGAGTCAGTGGAGACTCTGTATTTGTGCGGAGAAGGGGAAAAACAGCTGCTTGAGCTGATGCCGGAGAGAAGTGAATTTACCGGTGCAAAGGTGATTTCGCCAAGTCAGGGTGTAAAGAAGAAAAAAGTTGATTTCATCTATGGGGCAGGATGCCTTTTGGGTAAAACAACAGGCATATCTTTGTACAAACAGATTAAAAAAGAACAGAAAGAGCAGAGAAAGAGACGGGAACTGTTTCAACGTATGTGGCCGGCGCTTCTGGTACTCCTTGTATGTCTCGTGATTTCTGCTTTCATGGGTAATACATACAGAAACGGCATGAAGGAATTGGAGCGTCTGCAGGGTTCCATGCAGGAGGAAGATACCGTAAACAACCATGCCAGCTACAAAATGTCAACTGCAAGTATCAGCGATATGGAAAGAAGGATCGTGGAAGTAGAGACTATTTGGAACCATTTGATGACTTATCCCACCGTCAATTCTTCCGTGGAAGCGGTGGTTTCGGCGTGTGCAGGGGATCAGGTGACCTTTTCTCTTTTGAGTTTCCAGAGAGACAGCGGTATTCTGACACTTACTGCTTCAGCGAAGGATGTGCGTAATATTAACGGTTTTATCACTGCGCTGCAGTCACAGGAAATTTTTGAAGCGGTAGAGTATAGCGGATATACCTATGTAAAGGGCCATGACAATTACAACATTCATGTGGTATTGTGTCTGGCTGAAAAAGCAGGAAGATAAGGAGGTAGAAAGATGAATATGATAATCACGGAAAGCGATAAAAGACTACTTTCTTATCTGGCAGCATTTTTGGTACTGGTGTTGTTTGTGTTTGGGGTATTTAAGCCCCTTTCCCGGAAAAATGCCCAGCTGGAAAGAGAAATTTTAACCACCAAGGACCAGGAACTGGCTATGGATATGGCGGCGTCCCTGGCAGATGATATGGTGAAAAAGGAAGAAAATACCAAAAGCAAGATGAGCCTTGTTTTGCAGCGTTTTTATCCTGTGCTGCAAAGTCAGGAAGCAGAAAATATGATGACGGTTCTGATGCTGAATCATAATCTGAAGATACAGAATATGAGTGTGACCATGCCTGATGCCAAAAGTGATTTGAAATGGTATCAGTATGCGGCAAATAAGGGGATGACCCCGGAGATGACAGATGAGATGAAAGTCGCAGGCGGTGGCGTTTATTCAGCAAGGGTAACCTGTACGGCAGAAGGTACGAAAGAGGATATGATGGCTTTGCTGGATGATATTTCCAAGCATTATCCTGCAATCAGTATTACCGCGGCAGAGTTTTCCACGGCAACGGTTTTGGCAGAGGCAGAGAATGTGCTTTCTGCGGATTTGGCCGTACAAGAGAAGGAGAACGCTGCAGGGGAAACTGATGCGGAAGAAGCGGCGGCTGATGGGGAGAAGCAACCCGCAGAGGATGCAGGGAGCGTGTCCGATATTTTCAAACCGGCAGCAGAGCAGCAGGTAAGCAGAATCACAGTCAGTGTTGAAATTTTTATGTGTGAGCAGTAGCAAAACGGCAGGAGGCTTGGCAGATGGAAACAATAACCGGCAGAAATTTAAAAATAGGTGATGTATTAATTGAACAGGGATACCTGACCAGACAGGCTTTGGAAGAAGCACTTGAATTTCAAAAGGACGGAAACGGAAAGCGTCTCGGAGAAATGCTGATTGAACAGGGATATATTACGGAAAACCAGATGCTGCAGGCGATGGCGACGAAAATGGAATGTCAGGTAGTAAAGTTAGAAAGCCTGACCATCGATATTAATGCGGTGGACATGATTCCCAGGCAGATGGCTGAAAAGTACTGCATGCTTGCGGTAGGTATGTTAAACGGCAGATTACAGGTGGTAGTAAACGACCCGCTGAATTTTTATGCCCTTGAGGATGTGCGTCAGATTACCGGTCAGGAGCTTGCGATACTTCTGAGCGAAAAAGTGCCGCTACAAAAGGCAATCCGCTATTTTTATTCCGAGATTTCGGCGAAGCAGGCGGCTACCAAGGTGAATGAAACCACCCAGACGGTAGTGGAAGAAATTGAAGTAGAAGAAGGGGATGACGATACCCCCATTATCAACCTGCTCAGCAGCCTCATCCAGCGTGCCTACAGTGCAGGGGCCAGTGATATCCACATTGAGCCCTTTGAGGATAAAACCATTGTCAGAATGCGTGTGGACGGAACCATAGTAGAGTATGTCACCTTAAAGGTGAATGTACATAATTCCCTGATTGCCAGAATTAAGATTTTGTCAGAACTGGATATTGCGGAAAGAAGAAGACCCCAGGACGGTCACTTTAAGGTAAAGCAGCCGGACGGATATTTAAACATCCGTGTATCTGTGATTCCTACCGTATTCGGCGAAAAAGCAGTGCTTCGTCTTTTGTCGGGAAATGCCAGAATCGATAACAGTGCCACCATGGGAATGTTAGAGGATGATTTTGAAAAATTACAGAAAATGTTAAAATCTCCCAACGGGATTATTTATTTAACAGGTCCTACCGGTTCCGGTAAGACCACAACCTTATACATGATTTTGGAAGAATTGTCTGCCCGTCAGGTGAATATATCTACCATTGAAGATCCGGTAGAAAAGAATCTGCCCAAGGTAAACCAGATGCAGGTGAATCCCTTAGCAGGACTTACCTTTGAATCGGGACTTAGGGCACTGCTTCGTCAGGACCCGGATATTATCATGGTAGGAGAAACCAGAGATGCAGAAACCGCATCCATTTCCGTGCGTTCCGCGCTTACGGGACATTTGGTATTTTCTACCTTACATACCAATGATGCGGCATCTTCGGCAATCCGATTAAAAGATATGGGATTGGAGCCTTACTTAATTGCCAATTCCATGGTAGGTGTGGTTGCCCAGAGACTGATGAGAAAGGTATGTCCTGAGTGCGCCGATACGGTAGTCCTTACACCGGAGGAGCAGGAATTTGCCGGCGGCGATATTACGATAGCAAAGAAAGCCTGCGGATGCAGTGCATGTAATCACACCGGTTACAAAGGAAGAGTGGCAGTACATGAAATTTTACAGATAGATAAAGAGGTACGTCGCCTGATTACGGAAAATGCGGCTGTAGAAGAGATTAAAGACTATGCATTAAAGCATCAGAAGATGCGGACATTAAAGCAGTGCGCACTTACTTACTTAAAATCCGGCATTACGACCATGGAAGAGGTATTAAGGGTAGCATATTATGAAGAATAGTAATAAGGGGTTTACATTAACGGAAATGATAGTAGCCTTTGTGATTTTGGCAGTGCTTTCCTCTCTGGGGGTGGTAGGCGTGCTTGCCTATCAGGATTTTGCCGATTTTGAGAGGCAGAACAGATATGCACAGACCTTGTTTGTGGCTGCCCAGGCGGAACTGACCTCCTATAGTGTAAGAGGCGGTTTAGAGACGCTTAAGGAAGCACCGGGAGAAGAAATTCTGCTGGATACCATTATCACTAAGGACGGAGTTTATGCGGACGCAAGCGGTGAGGGCGAAATCATCAAAGGGGATACGATTTATGCTTTGTCAGGAACCGCAGAAACCTATCAGAAGTATTTAAACGGGGAATATGACGGCAGGGATGATGCCCAAAGTAAGGGGTATCGTGCGCTGTATGGTATCTTCGAAGAATATTTGCACGACAAGAGTATTTTAAATGCCGCCATTTCTTTGGAATATAATCCGGAGAAGGGGCTGGTTTACGGTGTTTTGTACAGTGATAAAAACAGGTCCTTTACCTATACTGCCAGCACCAGGGAAGGCAGAGTGAACGTTTGTGACAGACGGGAGGATTTCAGAAGCGAATATCTGGTAGGCTATTACGGTTTGGAATAGAGAGGAGTTATTTGGTGAAAAAGAAGAATGCAGGTTCCACCACTATGCTTGTGGTATGTGCCATGGCAATTATTATGACACTTTCTTTAAGCCTGTTTCTGACTTCTTCGGTACTTACAAATACGGCCGGCAAGTCTCTTGCCCTGCAGCAGTGCAGGATTTTGTCGGTCAGCTTCAGTGAAGAAATAGAAAAGCAGTTAACGGACAGTGAAACGGTTTATACGGATTATAACCAGGAAGCAAGCGGCAGGATGCAGGATGCTTACAACATGTCTCTGTGGCATTATATCAAAGAACAGATTACAACAGGTGCCTGGCCTTATTATGAGGAAGGGACTGCCGAAATCCATGCAAAAGAAAATGCCTTCAGAACCTTTACCATGGACCCTACCGGTGTGTCGGGTGAAATTGCGAAGACGGATTTGACCATGTATTGGATACCCGGCGAAAAAGAAACCGTGCCCAAGGAACTGGTGGTCAAAACCACAGTGACCGTGAAAGAACAGACTTGTACCGTTACGGATATTTATGAGTTGCAGGTTACGGGAGATGCTTATGAAACTTGGAAGTGGAAACATATTGTTAAAAAATAATAAAGGAACTTCAATGGTGACTGTCCTTGTTTCTTTTGCGCTGCTGCTTATTTTTGTAACGGCCTTTTATAAGGTGCAGCATGTATCTTCGGAGATGATGATGGGGGCTAGGGATATGCTGATTGACAGCAGGAATTTAACGAAAGCCTATTATCTGGGAGAAACAAGGGATACCCTTCTGGCAGATGATGTCAGATTGTCGTTCCGCGGCAAAGACGGTAGCTTTTTTGTGGATGCAACGCTTTATAAGGCAGAAAAGCCCGGTAATGCGGGAGTAATTTATTATTATGATTCGGATAAGGAGCAGGGGGATGGAGAGACTGCGAGATAATCAAAAGGGAATGACCCTTGCGGAAATAATCGTTACCTTTGCGCTTATGGGGATTTTTCTTGCGGCCGTGACCGGTGTAATTACTTCTTCCATCAGGGTCCAGAGTGAGATGACAGGAACCATGTACGCCCAAAGTGTGGGGGAGATTCTTTTGGATAAAGTAACGGGAGAACTATCCTTTGCACAGGTGGCAGGAGAAGAGGCTGTTAAGACGGGAATTGTGTTAAAGGACGGAGAAGTCTTAGGGGGCGGCGTTGCCTTTTTTGACAGGGACGGCGTACCGTCCGCATTTCTGGTACAGGACGGAATCTTGTGCATGCAAGGGCAGCATCCGTGGCAGATGGAGGAAGGTGCCTACATGGGCTATCGGATTACATCCTTTCAGGTAGAACGGTTAAATGACGAAAATATATTTGATGTAAAAATTTCTATTAAGAATTTGAAGAACGGTTTTGAGTATTCTGCTTCGAAAGCGGTGAAATGTTATAATTTCCGCACGTTACAGGACTATGAAAAAATCGTGGAGGGTGAAATTGTTTTATCTGATTTTACCTGATTATGTGAAAGAAACGTTCCCTGTAAATGAATAAGATAAAAAAATACGGTCATACTGTAAAGGAAAGCAAAGCGGGAATCCGCAAATTAAGGAGGTAATACAGTATGGCGTATCTTGACTGTTCTGTAAGAAATTGTACTTACAATAAGGAAGAATGTTGCTGTAAAGGTGATATTATGGTGGGCGGAAAGCATGCCGGAAGAGAAGATGAAACCTGTTGCGAAAGCTTCAGGGATGCAAAGAATGACAGATTTGAAAGTGCACTGGAGCATCCCTGCAGAACCATCAGCATTGATTGTGAGGCAGTGAAATGTGTTTACAACAGCAATTACAAATGTATTGCGGAGCATGTAGACATTATGGGTGCAGGTGCCGATGAAAGCAAAGAGACATCCTGTGCAACATTTAAAGAAAAGTAAACAAAAATAAACGGCGATGTACTCTTTTGGTATGTTGCCGTTTTTACTTGAAGAAACAGAAAAAATATGCTTAAATAAGTAGGTATGAGATTGTACTTGTTGAGGATAGACATATGAAAAGGATGAAATACACATTTGCAGCCCTTGTTGGAATGTTGTTTTGCTTTTTCCTGGCAGGCTGTAGTGAAAAAGTGGTTACTGTGGCAGAAATCATAGATGAAGAGGGCGAAGTAACCGAATATATTAAAATGCAGGAATTTGAATTAAAGGAAGTTGTAGAGGACAGCGGCAAAGAACAGGTAGAGCACTGCGTGGTCCTGATTCCCGGAGACTACCATGAGTCTGAAGAGGTAAAGGGCCTGTATTTGCACGAAAGAGCGCCGATGGAGTCTTCCAATATTTATTATTCTATGGTCCCCGGAGAAGCCGGCCATGTGAAGGAAGAACTGACTGCGGAGCAGTATGCGCTTTTCCTGGAAGAGGCCTTAAAGCAGGAAGGAAAGGATGTTTCTGTAGAAATTACATCCTTTGAAAAAGTACAGATGGATCAGATTCCGGCACTGAAAATCCGCAGTTCCTACAAGGTGGAAAGTAATACAATCCTGCAGCTTACCTATATTGTGCTGGCGGAGGATACCCATATCGTTACCTACAGCCAGTCTAAGGATGATGAAATGATGGTTGACTTTGAGGCGGCAGAAGGACAAATCCGCCTGGTGAGACGAAAAGAGTGAGCCTGAGAAGAAATAAAAAAGCACAAAGAAACCGGGCCGAAGTGCAAGCGGTATTTGAAAGAAAAATAAATAACGAAAACTTCGTATTTTGTATTGACATATAAGGAAATAGATGTTATATTATTAAAGCGTGTGAAGAACACGGACAGCAAGTAGAGTATCCACTCTCACCCTGCGGCGAAGGCTTGCAGGCGTTAATAGTTCAAAACTCATAGTTATGATTGCGTGCAATAGGTGCGCAGGGAGTTTGTCTGGAACGTTTAGTGGATACTTTATGTATCCACTTTTTTATTATTATTTCTTGCAGGGAGGGTAAAACCATTAGCGAATTATTCATTAACGAACAGATTAGAGACAAGGAAGTACGTGTAATCGGTGAAGATGGTGAACAGTTAGGTATTATGTCTGCGAAAGAGGCGCTTGCACTTGCAGAGGAAGCCGGTCTTGATTTAGTAAAGATTGCTCCCACAGCGAAGCCGCCCGTTTGTAAGATCGTAGATTACGGTAAGTACAAATACGAACAGACCAGAAAAGAGAAAGAAGCGAAGAAGAAACAGAAGGTAATCGAAATCAAAGAAATCCGTCTTTCTCCCAATATTGATACCAACGATTTAAATACCAAGGTAAATGCCGCAAGAAAGTTTTTATCCAAGGGTGACAGAGTGAAGGTAACACTTCGTTTCCGCGGACGTGAAATGGCACATATGGCAAGCAGCAAGCATATCTTAGATGATTTTGCGAAAGCACTTGAAGATGTATGTGTAGTTGAAAAGGCTCCTAAGGTTGAAGGTAGGAGTATGACAATGTTTTTAACTGAGAAGCGTTAGTTCGCAGTTAAAATAAATGAAGCAAAGATAAGATACAGGAGGAATCAGTTATGCCCAAAATGAAAACAAGCAAAGCTGCTGCAAAGCGTTTTAAAGCTACAGGAACAGGTAAATTAAAAAGAAGTAAAGCTTATAAGAGCCATATCTTAACCAAGAAGTCTACAAAGAGAAAACGTAATCTCAGACAGTCTGCTATTACAGATGCAACCAATGTTAAGAATATGAAGAAAATCTTACCTTACATCTAAGGAAAGCATTGCAGAAGTTAACAGATAGAGTCATAAGGAGGAAATAAGAAATGGCAAGAATTAAAGGCGGCTTAAACGCTAAGAAAAAACATAACAGAGTATTAAAGCTTGCAAAAGGTTACAGAGGTGCAAGAAGCAAACAGTATAGAGTAGCAAAACAGTCCGTAATGAGAGCATTAGCTTCTTCATATGCAGGACGTAAGGAAAAGAAACGTCAGTTCAGACAGTTATGGATTGCACGTATCAACGCTGCTGCAAGATTAAACGGTTTATCCTACAGCAAATTTATGTATGGTCTTAAGCTTGCAGAAGTTGAAATCAACAGAAAGATGCTTGCTGAAATGGCAGTTAACGATGCTGAAGGTTTCAAGACTTTAGCAGAACTTGCTAAGAGTAAATTAGCATAAGCAGAGCAAATGAGGGTCTTATCAACGTAAAGTGATAAGACCTTTTTGTTACTGTAGAAGGAGTAAACAATGAAGGTGTTAGAAGCATTAGAGCCCAAAGCCGTGTTCCGGTTTTTTGAAGAGATTTGCAGCATTCCGCATGGCTCAGGTAATACAGAGCAAATCAGTCATTATCTGGTGACCTTTGCCGGAGACAGAAATTTGGAGTGCCATCAGGATAAGCTTGGAAATGTCATTATCATAAAGGAAGCAACTGCCGGCTATGAAAAGGCACCTGCCGTATTGGTACAGGGACATATGGATATGGTGGCGGTGAAGGAACCGGATGCAGATATTGATATGGAAAAGGACGGTTTGAGGCTTCATGCAGAGGGTGATTATATATTTGCAAAAGGAACCAGCCTTGGCGGTGATGACGGAATTGCCATTGCTTATGCGCTGGCGGTTTTGGATAGTGACAGTATCCCCCATCCCCGTTTGGAAGTGGTGATTACGGTAGATGAAGAAGTTGGGATGGATGGTGCTGCTTATGTGGATTTGTCCTGTTGTAAGGCACGTACCATGCTGAATCTGGATTCGGAAGAGGAAGGTATCTTTTTGGCCGGCTGTGCAGGCGGCGCGCGGGCAGATTTCAGAAAAAGTTATCCCACGGAATTATCGGAAGGGGAAAGCCTTAATTTACGCATTTGCGGATTACAGGGCGGACATTCCGGCGTGGAAATCCACAAAGAGCGGGGAAATGCCAATTGCCTGTTAATCAGAACCTTGCGTGCCTTACGGGAAGTGACGGACTTTTTCGTTGTTTCTTTAAGTGGAGGTACGGCTGATAATGTGATACCGGGGGAGGCCTGTGCAGAAATTCTGTATACCGGTGAAAAGGAAGCAGTGGCAGCATGCCTTCAAAAGATGGAGAAGGATATTAAGATTGAGTTAAGAGATAAAGACCCGGACTTTTCTTTGATGGCAGAATTTGGTAAAATACAAGCAAAGAAATGTATGACAGGAAAAGAAGCTGATGGGTTAATCCGCTTTTTACATGTACTGCCAAACGGCGTGCAGGCTATGAGCGGGGCCATGGAAGGGCTGGTGGAAACCTCCCTGAATTTCGGTACATTGTGTCTTGACGGCGGTGAACTGAAGGCAGGATTTTCCGTAAGAAGTTCCGTAGAGAGCAGTAAAGAAGCATTGCTGTTACGCTTAAGGGATATGGCTGAATTAGCCGGCGTTACGATGGAAGTTTCCGGAAACTATCCCGGATGGGCTTATCGGAAGGACTCACCTTTGCGTGCGAAGATGGAAGGAATTTTCCGGGAAATGTACGGATATAAGCCGCAGATACAGGCGATTCATGCAGGCCTGGAGTGCGGTCTGTTTGCAGAGAAGATACCGGATTTGGACTGTGTTTCCCTGGGACCTGATATTGCTGATATCCATACAACCAAAGAAAGATTGTCTGTTTCTTCAACAAAACGCGTGTATGAGTTTTTCCTGAAGGTACTGGAGGAGATGAAATGAATTTGGATAAAAAGAGCATAGGAAAAATCAGGGGATTAATTGCGTTTGCAGCGTTTATGATACTTGCCCTGATTAAGTTTGACATTTTGTGCGATACGCTGGTTTTACTTTTTAATATTTGCAAGCCCTTTATTTTGGGCGGCGTGATTGCTTTTATCATTAACCTTCCTTTGAACTTTTATGAAAGAAAGTTGTTTATGCGTAAGAGTTATAAGCCGGGAACCGTAGATAAACTGGCGAAAATAAAGAGACCGGTAAGCCTTGTGCTGGCGCTTTTATCGGTGGTACTGGTACTTACGCTGGTGGTGATAACCGTGATTCCCCAATTGGTTGCGACAATGCAGGTACTTGGAAAGGAAGTTCCTGTTTTTGCGGATAAATTTATGGTATGGCTGCAAGGCGCACTTGCGTCCCATCCGGAACTGATGTCCCAGTTTAATACCTTCCAAATTCCGGAAATTAACTGGCAGGAGTTGTTCTCCAAAGTGTGGGGCTTTTTACAAAACGGAATGGGCAGTATGCTGACCTCCACCATTACGGTAGCAAGCAGTATCGTCAGCGGCACGGTAAACTTCTTTATTGCCCTTATTTTTTCCATTTATATCCTGACCCAGAAGGAGAAGTTATCAGACCAGTTAAAACGCATGTTAACGGCTTATACGAAGCCTTCGGTGAATGAATGGGTATTAAAGGTGGCGCATCTTTTATATCAGAATTTCAGCCGTTTTATTACAGGACAGTGTACGGAAGCATTGATTCTGGGCGCGTTGTTTATAGTGGCAATGTCACTGTTTCGATTCCCCTTTGCATTTATGGTGGGCGTGCTGATTGCTTTTACGTCCCTGATTCCCATTGTGGGAGCCTTTATCGGTTGTTTTATCGGCGCATTCCTGATTTTGGTAGACAGTCCCGAAAAGGTCATCGGATTTTTAATTTTGTTTATCGTTATCCAGCAGATAGAAGGAAACCTAATCTATCCTTATGTGGTAGGAAACTCTGTGGGTCTTCCTTCCATTTGGGTTTTGGCGGCAGTAACCATTGGTGGTAGTTTGTTTGGTGTAGCCGGTATGCTGGTATTTATTCCATTGTTATCCACGGTATATATGCTTTTGAGAGAAGATGTGAATAAAAAGAATGCAAGGCCGAAGAGGGCAGGGACTTGTGAAGAACCTGTAAAAGAGCCGGTACCGGGGCCTGTATGCGCGACTGTACCGGATCCTGTAAAGGAATCTGTAAGCGCGCAAGGAAATGCGTCTGTAAATGAACCGGTAAAATCGCCTAAAGTACAAAATACAAGCAAAGCAAGACGCGCAAAAGGAAAGAAAAAATAAGTAAGATATTAGGAATAAAAAAAGGTTCTGCTTTAGGGCAGAACCTTTTCATTTCATAATTATTCAGTTATCGTCATCCTATAAATACGGATTTTCGGAAGAATCAGAGCTGTCGTTGTAGGTGTAAACCGGTTCCTGATAAGAAGCATCCATTAAAGTGGGTTCTTTGAATCTGGGGTCTGTAATCTTGTTTTTCAATACCTTGTAAAGTTCTGCAAAGGTAAGGTATGTATAAGGTGATACATAGAAGACATTCAGGATACAGCAGGTAAGAAGTCCCAAAAGTTCCCATCCAATGAAGGATAAGCCCAGTACAAAGGTGTTCCACTTATCACCGGTCATCATTTCTTTAGTTAATGCAAATGCCTCTTCCTTGGTGATTTCCGGATTTTCTGCTAAGAGATAAGGAATCATAAAATATTCATAACTCTTAATAATGCCGGGTATGAACAATAGCAGTGACCATAGGAAAGTGTATAACGACTGGAAAAAGGAAATCTTCACAATGTTCATATAATTATTTGAAAATGCAAAGGTTACGTCGTTTAAGCTTGCACATCCCTTACCACAGTTGATAAAGAAACGGCAGCAGCCCACATAGAGAGGCTGGAATACAAAGATTGATAAAGCTAATGCAACCGCAAAGACAACTAAGAAAATCACAAGTACGATTCCTACAATTGCAAGGATTGCTGCGGTGTCTTCTCCTGATAAGCTGTCAAAGGCTCCCAGGGAAGAAGATGAGGAAGAGGATGAGGATGAAGAACTTGCAGAAGAGCCTGCGCTGCTTCCGCCTCCGCCACTTCCGGATAAAAAGTTAGCGATCAGAGCAACTAAAACTGCTTTCCAGTAATTCAGTCTCAGAACTTCTTTTGCTCTCGCTTTTAATTCGGCACGAGTCCACATATCGAATTCCCTCCTATTAATTATTCACTTTATAAATATGCAAACATATTGTATATATTGTATTACAGAATGTAGAAAACCGCAATAAAAAGATGAGTTTTATAAATTTGTGTAAATTTTTAAAAAAAATTAAAAAAAAGGCTTGCTTTTTTCAAAAAGACCAGTTATAATAAATCTTGCGTTTCGGGGTGTGGCTCAGGTGGTAGAGCGCTACTTTAGGGAAGTAGAGGCCGCAAGTTCAAGTCTTGTCACTCCGACTGAAAAGTACCGGACTTATGAAGTCCGGTTATTTTTTTACTTCACAGAAGGTTTCTGCGAAGTAAAAAGATGCGCAGCTCACGGAGCGGAAAATGTCGCTTTGCGACCCGCTCGCGCGCAAAAGATTGCGCAAAGGCACAATCTTTCTTGAATTTGGTAAGATGAAATACATGGGGGAGTTATGATAGCGAAAGAAAATTTTCACGTTTTTAATTATGTGAACAGAGAAGATTACTTTGCCAGTATGGATGGGATGCGCTATTTGCTTCACAAGAAAAGTACGGACGACGGTGCGAAGCTGGAAGTGGTCATCTGGCCGGAGCCTTATTGCTTTGCCAAGACACCGGAAGAGACGAAGCAGCGCATGGAATTTGAATTTTCGCCGGCAGGAGTGGAAGCGGCAGCTGATTGGTTAAACGAGCAATTGATGCAGCAGAAGCCACTTTGGGACTTGTCTAAAAAATAAGGAATTCTGATATTTTTCTTGAAAAAGAAGCCGAAGTTCATTATAATTATTTTAGTTGACATAATTGCCAGATAATAAAGATGGGGGATGACATGGCGAAGGTCATGCCGGAAGGAAATATGTACACAAGAGAGGTCGCTTTTTGTAAAGTATACAGCCATGAAAGTAAGGAGAAACTGGAAAAATTGTTTCTGGCCAACAGAATTTCTTACTTTATCGAATGGCAGGAAAAGTCCCTGGTGCAGAGACTTTTGAAGAAAGAAAGCGGTAAGGAAAAGAATGTTTTCATTATCAGGATTAATGAGGCAGACGTAGAGCGTGCCAGAGAACTGGTGCAGGGCATCGAATCCGTGAAAATAAGGAAACAGGATAACGCGAAATCAGAGAAATAGATAGGAAGACCTCACTTTTGAGGTCTTTTTTACTTCATAGGAAAGTCTTTCAATGTCAAAAGGAGACCAAAATGAAAAAAACGATAGAAAAGAAGACTATTAATAAGAAAGCATTGAATAATAAGAAGACGCAGGATAGTAAGAAAACGCAGGATAGTAAGAAGACGCCGGATAATAAGAAGGCGTCAGATGATAAGAAACCGGTGAAGAAATTAGTATACCCTTGTCCGGCCTTTGAAAAGTGCGGCGGCTGTCAGCTTTTGCATTGCAGTTATGATATGCAGATAAAGGAGAAGCAGGAGCGGCTTACGAAGCTGTTAAAGCCTTTTTGCAAGGTGGAAGGATTCCTTGGTATGGAAAAACCCTTTCACTACAGATACAAAGTGCATGCGGCCTTTGACAGGGATAGGAGAGGGAATATTATTTCCGGTGTTTATGAGGAAGGGACCCACCGGGTGGTGCCGGTAGAAACTTGTCTGTTAGAGAATGAAAAGGCAGATGCAATTATTGCCACCATCAGAGGACTCCTTAAGTCTTTTAAAATCAAAACCTATGATGAAGATACCGGCTATGGACTGCTTCGTCATGTGCTAATCCGAAGCGGTTATGCTACGGGGCAGATTATGGTGGTGCTTGTGCTTGCGTCGCCTATTATGCCCTCCAAAAATAACTTTGTGAAGGCTCTTCGAAAGGAACATCCGGAAATAACCACGGTAGTGGTAAATGTAAATGACAAGCATACCAGTATGGTTCTGGGGGAAAAAGAGCAGGTGATTTACGGCCCCGGATATATTGTGGATGAGCTTTGCGGTATGACCTTTAAGATTTCACCTAAATCCTTTTATCAGGTAAATCCCGCACAGACTGAGCGGTTGTATCAGAAAGCGGTGGAATATGCCGGACTTAGCGGCAAAGAGACGGTATTGGACGCCTACTGCGGAACCGGTACCATCGGCATGATTGCCTCCCGGAAGGCGGGCAAGGTAATCGGCGTGGAGCTGAATAAAGATGCGGTCCGGGATGCGGTTATGAACGCCAAAAAGAACGAGGTAAAGAATATTCAGTTTTATCAGAAGGATGCAGGGGAGTTTATGGTTCAGCTTTCTGAAAGCGGGGAAAAGGTGGATGTGGTTTTGATGGATCCGCCCAGAAGCGGTAGTGATGAGACGTTCTTGGGATCGCTGGTGAAGCTTGCCCCCAAACGGGTGGTGTATGTGTCCTGTAATCCCCAGACCCTGGCAAGGGATTTGGAATATCTGACTGCACATGGGTATCAGGCGAAAAAGGCCGTGGGCGTAGATATGTTCCCTCATACCGTGGGGATAGAGGCCGTGTGCCTTTTAGAATTGTAGATGTAATTAGTATGAAGTCTGCGAGATTATAGAAAAAAGCGGAAGACATATGAAGTAGAATATTTGGGTATTGACAAAATATGGGCAAAGATATACCATATTAATATAGTATAAATTTAAAAAAGGCAAAATCAGGGAAATCTGATGACGCAAAGCTATAGGGACTGTAAGATGTCAGCCAGTTGCATGAGATTTATTCGTAATTATTTGTAATATTATGGAATGAATGTTTTTTGTGTATTTACGGACATCGCAGTGATAAGCGGTGTCTTTTTTTATTATAATAACTTGTTTTGTATTCCGTTTATAGAGGAAAGAAAACGGGGCAATGACTTATTTACATGGAGGGAGATAAGGAAATGACAGAAAGAAGTATGACAAAAAAGTGGATGAAAAGACTGTTTAGTATTTGCCTGGCATTAGTAGTGCTGTTCACGGCAATGATGAGTAATGTTTGTACATTACAGGTAGATGCGAAAGCACCTACAAAGGGTAGTGGATTTAGTGGAAAATCCTATCAGGAATGGTGTCAGAAAATGTCGGTATATTCACAAATGCAAAAGAGTGGTTGCCGCATTACTGCGTATGCAAAGATGCTATCAGAGGCCGGATATACACAGGTTGGAAATCCGGATAAGTTTTATGAATGGGGAATTAAAAAGAAATATTATACAAAGAAATCGGTGAATGAAAATGCAACTTTCGGAACACCTGCAATTACTTATGTAAAGGAGCAAGGTGGACAGGCACAATTAGTGAAAAAAATATCGATTAGTGGAATGAAGAAGAGTAAGGTTGCATCTACCATTATGGGCTATATTAATGATGGTTACTACTGTATTTTATCCTGTGGTGCGCATACAAGTTATGTGGGAAGAGAAGCTTCTCTTGCGGCGAAAACTCCCGTGTTATTAGATTCTTCATTTAGTACTAAAAACAGTAAGTGGAGCGGTACATATAGTAATATTATTAAATATACTGATTATACCAGTAATTCTTTTACTAATTTAAGAATATTTAAAATCAGTAAAGGTGGAAATGCGGGTGGACAACAGCCCGTTGTAAGTACCTCAAAACCTGAAGTGAATTTGACAGCTTATCCGGTAAACCTGTTAAAAGGAAGTAGTTTTGGACTTCGTGGAACGATTAAAGCCAAAGGAATAATTACAAGTGTAACTGGTACGATTTATGATTCAAAAGGGAAAAAAGTAGTATCTGCATCAGATAAACCCTATGCGGAATCTTTTGATATTAAAAACGGAAACGTGAATAAGAAACTCTCTTTCGGCTCCCTTGCAAATGGTAGTTACACTCTGAAGATTGCTGCTACTAATGCCAGTGGCACTACAACGGTAACAAAGAGCTTTGTTGTAGCTTCTAAACCGAAGATATCCATAACCACTGCACCGTCATCCATAAAGAAGGGGAAATCCTTTGGTCTTCGTGGAACAATTACATCTGCAGATAATGCGAAAATAACTTCTGTAAAGAGTTATATTGTCAACTCCAAGGGGAAAACAGTACAGAGTGCCTCTGATACCATAAGCACTAAATCATTTAGCGTAAAAAGTGGGAATATTAACCAGAAACTGTATTTTGGTAAATTGGGAAAAGGAAAATACACACTGAAGATTACTGCAACTAATGCGGTTGGAACAACTACATACAAAAAAGAATTCACTGTAAAATAGAAAGAATGAAGAGAATAAATAAGTAAGAAAGCACCGCTACAATCCGTAGCGGTGCTTCTGTTTGTAATTATTACTGTTCGGTTTATTTATACAAAATCCTCCGGATGGTATCCGTGGATAAACCGTATTCTGTGGCCAGTTCACTGATTTTTTTCCTGTTTTCGTGGTATTCCCACCGGATTTGACTGTTGCGTTCCGTATAAAAGGCTTTGGCACCGGAGTTGCTTCCCCAGTCCCGGCGCTCATTGCTTTGGGGTATATAAATTAATTCTCCGGAGGCATATTTCTGAATTTCATTCAGAAGATCAACAGGAAAAATATCTGCCGCATTTCGATATTTCAATATTATCCCTCCTATTTCTTTCAAGTACTTGTATTCAAAAAGTCTTCTAAAGAGGCATATTCATTTAACACGATGCCCTTCCCTTTCAAAATATGACGGATTTTTTGTTCCAAAGCATCGCTTCTAAGGGCAAGTAATTCTAAATCATCTGCGTTAAAAGAATCTAAAAGATTCATTTCTTCTAAGTCGAATTCTTCAGCAATATATAATAATTCATTTTGGAGATAGCAACTGTCCGTATAGGCTTTTTCCACCATTTTATTTTGGCAAAAGTAGCGGATGCGCCGCCAGGTCAGACTCAGTTCCTGATACCAATCTGCCAATTCCTGATAATCAAGCTCTTTGGGGCCGGTAATCGTTTCCGGTTTCCGCTCCAGTACAAAAGCCCGGGTCGTACTGATTAACTGATATACAATTTGGCGGAGTTCATTTACATCCTGCGTAATCAGAAGCCGGCTTGCATAGGTGAAAAATCCGTCCGGTACCTGTGTCATTTCCGGACAATGGTAAATGTTGCTTTCCGGTGTATTATCATAAGCCTGACGCTCCGTAAAAATCGGTGAATCCGTATAAGTGTGATTCATTAGCGCAACTGCAGAAGAGAGATATAAATGAATGACTTGTGCTTCGCTGCGGGCACGATAGCTTTTTTCTTCAAAGATAAAGGATTGGTAGACTTCAAGTGCTTTATCCAGTTGTTCCAATGCTTTTTCATAGACAAAAGCATCGTTAGCCAAATTGTCCTGCAGACGTTTTTGCATATCTTCAAAACGAGCCGCATCTTCTGGAGACCTTGCATAAAGAATAGTAGCGCCGGATAGAACAATTGCCATCTCTTTCAGTTCTGCCGACAACTCCACTCTTTCCCAGGAACGTCCGTACAAATCATGTCCCACGCCATCTATGATGAATGTCTGTGATAATTCATAGCCTCTTTCTGTGGCCGGAATAAAATAGTCAAAGCATTCTCCGTGCATATCATCGTCCGTGGAATGCCCTTTAATGCCAATAAGCAGTGCAATATCGTCTTTGTATTCTGCCTCTATTTTTTGAATAACCCAATGGGTTAAGGGATGTAATGTGCTCATCTTATCATTTCCTTTCTCCTTCCATTATTCGCAAGATATCTTATGAAACTATCATAACGGTACTGAAGGAAAACAAAAAGTGGCAAAATCGGTTTTAATCAATTTTGCCACTTGAGATTACGCATCTTACAGGCGTTCGGAGAATTTCTCTTCACAATATTTACAACGGTATACTTCCTTCACTTCATCCGCAAGGACAAAGATATGGGGTAATTCCTGCTCAATGGAAGTGATACATCTGGGATTTTTGCATTTGATGATGTTTTTAATTTCTTTGGGAAGAACCAAATCCTTTTTGGAAACGATTTCTCCGTCTTTAATTACGTTTACGGTAATGTTGTGGTCGATAAAGGCCAGTACATCAAGGTTTAACTTGTCGATGTCACATTCTACCTTTAAGATGTCTTTTTTGCCCATCTTATTACTTTTGGCATTTTTGATGATGGCAACGGTACAATCCAGTTTATCAAGCTGAAGGTGATCATAAACGGAGAGACTTTTGCCTGCTTTAATATGGTCAAGAACGAATCCTTCTTCAATTTTACCTACATTTAACATGGGTTACCTCCTTTAATCTACGTGAATTTCAAGCAGTGTCAGAATCAGTGCCATACGTACATAAACACCGTACTGTACCTGTCTGAAATAAGCGGCTCTGGGATCATCATCCACTTCTACG
>JAFZDQ010000003.1 GCA_017561085.1 Lachnospiraceae bacterium | reverse complement strand
ATAAAATAAGCCCTTTAGGGCTTGGCGGGTAAGCGATGTTGCGGCTGGCGAGCCTTTCGATGAGTCTTTAGACTCCAGTGCCGGTAATAGCCCCTTATAGGGGCAGAGCAAACCACCGGCTAAGCCGGTGGTGCTGATTTTGTGTTTTCACCAGATATTATTTCTGATATAATAATATTCAATGAATTTGAAAAAAGGAGAAAACCGTTGAAAAAATTTGATTTTGATAAGGCATTAAAAGAATTAGATGAGGAAGAGTTAAGTGAGGTACAAACTCAGAAAGCAAAGATACTGGTTACGGTATTACCTTTTGTGATTATTATTTTGATATTAGCTGTTATGTTACTTGCTTCAGCACAAAAAGAGGACAAAAGCGGACAGCAAACTTCGACAGAAGGTCAGACGGAAATTGCTACAATGGAACCGATAGAAGAAGCATCGGATGAACCTACTGCGGAACCCACTCAAAATCCTACCGCAGAACCGGAAGTGGAAGCGGAGGAAGATGAGGGTACCATGCAAACACCATCCTATGTAAATGAACCCTTCCATGCAGAAAATCAGCTGGCAGAGTTATTAGAATATTTTGTAAGTGATAACCGGAAGGCCATTGAGGATTTGGTGCATTTAGACCGTTATAAAGCAATGAGTTACAGTCTGGAGGGAACCGATGATTTTTATTACTACGGTGATAAGAATGCAGACGGAAAAGCCCATGGAAAAGGAATTGCGGTATATGCCGATAATAGGTATTATTACGGTACATGGGCGGACGGACGAAGAGAAGGCGGCGGTTTCTTTATCCACTATCATATGCCGGAATGCTACACCCAAAAGAATGTGGTGATTTATCATCAATTTACCGGCAACTGGAAAAATGACTTGCCGGATGGAGAAGGTGCTGAGCATTATGAATACCATACAGACAGATTTGAAAAGAATACAGGCTATAATACCAATTTGCTTGGAAATTATCAAAACGGTCTGATACACGGTACATTCTATATCACCAACCTGTATAGTGACGGCAATATTAACGAATGGGATGCAGAAGCCCAAAACGGTTCCTGGGTTTATCGAAGTGATTCCAGAGATCAGGTTGGAAGAGGACCCGTATTTGTAGACCGGAAGAACAAAGATAACTATATTTGGGTCCATCCGAAAGAAAATAAAAATATAGGTATCAGTTGTCTGATATCTTCAAAAAATTAGTGGAAAAGAACCTGAAAGGGTAGTAAAATAAAGTTATATAAAATATGAGATGGGGGAGGGCCTGCGCTATGGCATGGTGTCCGAAATGTAAATCAGAATATGTAGAAGGAATTAAAACCTGTGCAGATTGTAAATGTGATTTGGTGGATTCCCTGGAAGAAACCAAAAAGATGACCGCATGGGAAGAAGAAATTGCATTAAGAGCATTGAAACTGCAACAGGAAGAACTTCAGAAGGAACAAAATCAATTAGATATAGAATTTCCGGATGAAATGAAAATTGATTTGCCGGAAAGTGTTGACGAAGAAATAATCGGTGATGCGTTAGAACAGATGATGGATTCCGAAGAATTTGCATTTGATGAGGAAGAAGAAAGACCGAAGCATGTAATGCCTTATATCAACAATGAAGAGAAGGCGTTGGAACACAAAGCCTCCGCACATTCCCTGACTGTAATCGGGTTTATCGGTCTTGTGGCCATTATTTTGCTGTTTTTTGATGTATTGCCGATCCATTTGCCTACCATGAATAAAATCCTTATTTGCGGCGTAATGGGCGCTTTATTCGGACTGTTTTTTGTGATGGGACTTGTATCAGCACGGAAATATAAGATTCTTGCCAAGAAAGCCAAAAAGGAAAATAATCTGACCAAAGAAATTAAGAACTGGTGCATGGCAAGCTTTTCGCCAGAAAGAATAGATGCCGGTGCTGATTTAGAGAATGAACCTGATGAATTAAAATACTTCAGAAGATTCGACAAGATGAAAGAACTGATCCAGAATCAGTTTATGTATTTGGATGAAGGATATCTTGACCGTCTGATTGATGAAATTTATCCTGATATTTTTGGAGAAGAATAAGCATGAAAATCTCTGTGATTTGTGTGGGGAAAATTAAAGAAAAATATTTCCGAGACGCTATTTCAGAATATGAAAAAAGACTCAGTAAATATTGTAAACTGGAAATTTTGGAAGTACAGGATGAAAAGACACCGGACAATGCAAGTCCTGCCTTAGAAGAACAAATCAAAGAAAAAGAAGCCCAGCGCATTTTAAAGCACATAAAAGAAGGTGCACATATTATTACCTTGGAAATTGAAGGACAGGCCTTAAGCAGTGAGAAGATGGCTTCCAAAATTGAAAAATTGGGCATTGGCGGCAAAAGCCATATTCAGTTTATCATAGGCGGTTCCTTGGGGCTTGCTGAAAGCGTAACCGGAATTTCCCATGAGAAAATAAGCTTTTCAGCTATGACTTTTCCCCATCAGCTGATGCGGGTGATTTTACTGGAACAAATCTACAGAAGCTATCGGATTATTTCCGGAGAACCATATCATAAGTAATATGGAGGTATTTTTATGAGAATGTATGATTTAATTATGAAAAAGAGAAACGGTGGGGAACTTACCGAAGAAGAAATCTATTTCATGATTGACGGTTATGTTAACGGAGAAATCCCGGATTATCAAATGTCTGCCATGATGATGGCTGTCTATTTTGTGGGCATGAATGAAAAAGAAACCCTGTATTTAACCATGGCTATGGCAAATAGCGGTGAAATGCTTGATTTGTCCATGATTGAAGGGGTGAAAGTAGATAAACACAGTACAGGCGGTGTGGGGGATAAGACATCCCTGGCTTTAACACCGATGGTGGCAGCCTGTGGCGTGAAAATCGCGAAAATGAGCGGCAGAGGACTCGGTCATACCGGCGGTACCATTGATAAATTAGAAAGCTTTGAAGGTTTTTCGACAGGTATTACCACGGAAGAATTCATTAAAAATGTAAATGAAATCGGTATATCCATTATGGGACAGACCAAGGATTTGGCGCCTGCGGATAAACTGCTTTATGCGTTAAGGGATGTTACCGCAACAGTAGATAATATGTCTCTGATTGCGTCTTCTATTATGAGTAAAAAGCTTGCTGCAGGAGCAGATGCTATTGTTCTTGATGTAAAGACCGGTAGTGGTGCTTTTATGAAGTCTAAAGAAGATGCTTTTTCACTTGCCGCTGAAATGGTGAAAATCGGTAAAAACGCAGGAAGAACCATGATGGCCGTGATTTCCGATATGGACCAGCCTCTTGGCAATGCTGTCGGAAATGCACTGGAAGTAAAAGAGGCCATTGCTACACTGAGAGGAAACGGACCCAAGGACTTTACAGACCTTTGTATGACACTGGGCAGTTGTATGTTACAGGCGGCAAATGTTGCCGGCAGTCATGAAGAAGCACTTCAAATGTTACAGTCCGTAATTGATAATGGCAGTGCCCTTGAAAAACTGGCTGATTTTATTGAAGCCCAGGGCGGAAACAGGCAAATGGTTTATGAAGAAGAACTGCTTCCCTGTGCACAGTTAATCATACCCGTTTATGCACCCGTTACCGGGTATATCCGTAAGATTACCTGTGACGAGGTTGGAATCTGCTCCCTGATTCTTGGCGGCGGACGTGAAACTAAGGAAAGTGTGATTGATTTATCCGTGGGTATCGTTCTGGATAAAAAGGTTTGTGATTTTGTTTACGATGGTGAAATTATTGCCTATATTCATGCCAATGATATGGAAAAAGCAGAAATCTGTAAAGAACGTTTGCTGCAGGCCTATGAGATTGGTGATGAAAAACCGGAACCCAATGATATTGTATATGGCATATTAAAATAAGCATAGGGACGGACTGTTCTTCATATGATACATTATGATGAAGAAATTATCCGCTTATAATCAATTTCAAAAAGGGAAAGAAGTAGTCGTGGAATCCCTGAAGCTTCCAAAGGATACGCTGCTTGGTGACTGTATTATCAGTATTACCGGAAACAGTGAAATCTTTGTAGAAAATTATAAGGGAATTCTAAGCTATTGTGAGGAACAGATTATCCTGCAGGGAAAACAGACCAAAATCGAAATAAACGGTAAGAGGTTAACGATTGTGTACTACACGAATGATGATATGAAAATATGCGGTAAAATTACTGAAATCCGATATTTTTAACTAAGACAGGAGCGGTGTGGTATGATTAAGTTTTTCCGATATTTCAAAGGATACCTGACCATTAAGGTATGGGGATATTCCACGGAACGTTTTATGAACCTTTGCAGCCATCATAATATTTTCCTTTGGGATATTATAAATCATGGCGAATATTATACCATGAGTATCAGTATTCCGGGATTCTTTAGTTTGCGCAGCATTACACGGAAAACAGGAACCAAGGTAGTCGTAACAGGACGTTATGGACTACCTTTTTTTATGAAAAGAATCAAAAGAAAGAAAGTTTTTATAAGTGGCGGTGTTTTAGCGCTTTTGCTGGTATTTTGGATGCAAAGCTATGTTTGGGATATTGAAATTGAAGGAAACTATATGATTACAGAAGATGTTTTCATGGATTTTCTAAAAGAACAGAATATTTATGTTGGTATGCCGAAAAAGAAATTGGATATTGAATCCTTAGAAAAGGATGCCAGAATTTATTTTGATTCCATTACATGGACTTCTGCAAAATTAGTTGGAAATAAGCTGGTTGTCAGTTGGAAAGAAAATACACTGATGCCACCGGAAGAAACGAAGCAATATACGGAAAATACAGGCTACGATTTGATTTCCGAGCGGGAAGGAGTTGTTTTATCCATCATAACCAGAAACGGAGTTCCAAAAGTAAAGGAAGGTGACCTTGTAAAAGAAGGGGATGTTCTTGTAGAAGGAAGGATACCGATTTTTGAAGAAGACGGAAGTGTGAAATATTATGAATATTGTACGGCAGACGCTGATATTACCCTAAAATATACGTTGTCAGTACAGGAAAAATATCCGGATGCTTATGAAAAGTACATTTATACCGGAGAAGAAAAAAAGAAATTTTATTTGCAATATAAGGACAGAATCCTGACTCCGAAAGGAGTTTCCGTAGGATATAAGGAATATGACTGCCTGGATGAAAAATTTGATATTCCTATCGGGAATAAAAGAATCGTTCCGCTATATTTTGGAATCAAAACCTATCGCGAATATGAAAGGATGGCTGCAAAATATAGTACTTTGGAAATGAAACAAAAAATGCAGGAGAGAGGAATGAAAATTATCCAAACTTTAGAGGAAAAAGGGGTACAAATTATAGAAAAAAATGTTACAATAAATAAAGAGAATAATCAATATAAAATGGGGATAGATTTCATCGTATCAGAAAATGTAGGTTTGAAATCTAAAACACAGATTCAGGATTTTAAAGAGGATTCTGAAAAGGAACTTGTGAAGGAGAATGAATGGAATCAGTAACAATAGAAATACAAATCCCCACAGAACACATGCAAAATGTATTTGGCGGTTTTGATGCACATATGAAAACCCTTGAGAGGCATTTTAAAGTGTCTGTGGTGGACAGAAACGGCACGGTAAGTATTAGTGGCTATCCGCGTGCCGTAAAGAAGGTAGAGGCCATTTTAAAGGAATTAACAGAATTATCAAAGAGAGGGAACAACATTACACAGCAGAATGTTGATTATGCGATTACGATGAGTATGGAAGAAAATGATGACGTATTATTGGAAATAGATGGTGACCTTGTTTGTCACACGGTATCAGGAAAACCTGTGAAACCCAAAACATTGGGACAGAAGCAGTATATCGATGCCATCAGGGACAATATGATTGTATTTGGCTTAGGTCCTGCCGGTACCGGTAAAACCTATCTGGCGATGGCTATGGCCATTACTGCATTTAAAAACCAGGAGGTTGAAAGGATTATCTTAACAAGACCTGCCATTGAAGCCGGTGAAAAATTAGGTTTTTTACCGGGTGATTTGCAGAGTAAGGTAGATCCTTATCTGCGTCCTCTTTATGATGCCCTTTATCAGATTATGGGAGCAGAATCTTTTATGAAAAATATGGAAAAGGGACTGATAGAAGTTGCACCTCTTGCCTATATGAGAGGACGTACGCTGGATAATGCATATATTATCCTGGATGAAGCCCAAAATACCACCCCTGCCCAGATGAAGATGTTTTTGACCCGTATCGGATTTGGTTCCAAAGTGGTTGTCACCGGTGATGCCTCCCAAAAGGACTTAGCACCCGGTGTCAGCTCAGGTCTTGATATTGCCCAGAAGGTATTACAAAACATCGAAGGAATTGCCTTTTGCAAGATGACCAGCAGGGACGTTGTAAGACATCCTCTGGTTCAAAAGATTGTTAAGGCGTATGAACGTTATGAGTCCAAAGAAAACAAGCAGGGAAAGAACAGGAAAACTTATGAAAAGAAATAAAAAAGCCAATGTAGTGTGGCAAATTATTTTGTTTATATGTACGGTGGGATTTGCCGTAACAGCAGCATATTTTTACGGTAAAACAGTGTATGATATGGTGAAAATCGGTATCTGGGTTAGCATTTTGTCCGGAACTGCTGTATTTGCCATGAGTCTTGGCAGGGTACAAAATACGTACCTGTTCGATAATGAAGAAAATCCGCAGCGTTTTTCGGTTTTGTATCTGCTGTTTTTAGCAGGCAGTGTTTTATTTCCCCTGCTTCCGGTTTCCGGTTGGCCTTATTTGGCTGTATTTGCCGGATTGTTGCTGTTTAGTAACAGCATGATAGCGGTATGCAGCGGTTCTGCGTTACTTTTAATCAGTGTGCTTCTGACAGAAAGTAAAAGTCCGGAAGATTTTCTGGTATATTTTATTGCCGGCATAATAGGTGTATTTTTATTTTCCTGCATCGATGAAAAATTTCATGTTGGAATTCCGCTATTTATCTCTGCTATGATGCAATTTTTGTGTTTATGTGTAAGGGAAGTACTTCTAGTAAATGAGAAACTCCAATGGGAAATGTTCCTGATACCTTTTTCAAATATTTTGATTTGCCTGATTTTATTGTTGATTATACTGAAAGTGTTCAGTCATCTGATTATCTATCGGAATCAGGATCTTTATATGGATATTAATGACCCGGAATGTCCGCTGATCATTGAACTGAAAAATTTTTCGAAAGATGAATATTATCATGCGGTACATACGGCTTATTTATGTGACAGGATTGCCAAACGTCTTTATTTGGACGAGGATGCTACGAAAGCTGCCGGATATTATCATAAGATTGGTATGATAAAAGGTGTGAATGATTGGAATAACGTGGGTGAAATCCTTGAGGAAAACAATTTCCCCGAAAAAGTATGTGAGATTTTGAAAGAATACCTGGATGGAAAAGAGGCAATTGTTTCTAAAGAAACGGTAGTTTTATTGTTTGCGGATACCATAATTTCTTCTATTTGCTATTTATTTGCCAAGGATAACAAAGCTAAAATAGATTATGACAAGTTAATTCCTGCAATTTTTAAGAAAAAAGAAGAAAGCGGTATTTTGAAACACAGCAATATTACCTTAAGAGAATTAGAAGAAATGAAGAAGATACTGTTAGAGGAGAAACTTTATTATGACTTCTTACGTTGAGAATGAAACTGATATTGTATTTGAATTTGATGCGGAAAAATTAATCAATCAATTAATGGAAAAAGTGTTAGATACAGAAGGCTGTCCCTATGAAGCTCAGGTAAATGTACTTTTTACGGATAATGACGGTATTTTATTATTTAATAAAGAACATAGAGGGATTGATGCAGCAACGGATGTTCTCTCATTTCCAATGATTGCCTTTGAAAAAGAAGCTGATTTTTCCGTTGTTGAAGAGGATGATTTTACTTATTTTGAGCCGGATAGCGGAGAACTGATGCTGGGCGATATTATTTTGTCTCTGGAAAAAGTTATTGCGCAGGCTGAAAATTTCGGACACAGTATCCGGCGAGAGTTTGCTTTTTTGGTAACCCATAGCTTGCTTCATTTGTGCGGCTATGACCATATGACGCCGGATGAGGCGAAAGTCATGGAGAGCAAACAGGAAGCTGTACTTAAGGAGCTTGGGATAACCAGAGACTGCTAGGAAATGATGAATGATTTGACTTTATCGTATGACAGATAAACGAAAGAAACAGGTGTATTTATGAGCAGAAGGAAAAGAGTATCGGGAGAAGGGCTTGATTTAAAGCGTGATTCCTTTGTTTTAATTACCATAATGGCTTATGTAATCAGCTTGATTTACAGAATAGTTTTAATTTATATAATTGGAGAAGATGGTGTTGCATACTTTAGTATAGCCAATGAAACATATATCATTCTCAGTTTTGTGCTTTCGTATGCTTTTTCAGAGTCAGTATCTGCACTAATCAGGTACAGAATGAAGCGGGGACAGTACAGGAATGCTGAAAGAGTTCTTCATGTGTCCCAAATAATTGCCATTATTACGGGACTTGTATGTACATTGTTGTTACTTCTGTTGAACCGGTTTTTTGTAGAGAAAATTGTGAATTTACCGATGTCATCACTTCCTGTGAAAATGATGGCACCTGCCTTTGTTTTTGTGATGCTAAACGGCGTATACAAGGGATATTTCCAGGGGAACGGTTCTAAAGTTCCGTCTATTTATTCTAAGGTAATTGAGACGGCAGTTATCTTTGCAGGCGGTTGCCTCGGGGCATATTTTTCGTTCCGTTACGGACAAAAGGTTTCAGCATTATTACAAAATCCCCAATATGCACCTGCATATGGCGCAATGGGGGCAAGTATCGGTTTTACTGTTGCAGGATTGTTAAGTCTTTTATATATGATGTTTTTACATTTGATGTATAAACGGAAATATTACCGCCAGTTGTTACAGGATAATGCCAAGAATTTAGACAGTAAAAGTCATATTGTAAGACTGCTGATACGGATGGGCCTGCCTTTTGCGGTTTATGGCGTTGCATTCCATTGTATTCCGTTCTTGGATGCCTGTTTGTTCTTTAAATTATCACCCGATTATGTACAAAAGATAACGGATTGGGGAAATTATTACGGAAAACAAATTACGGTATGCGGCATATTAGGCGGCCTTGTTTTGGTGCTTTGTATTTCTCCGGTGAAAAGAATTGTTCAAATGGCGGAACACGAAGAGTATAGGGCAGTAAGAGACAAAATCGGATTACTGATCCATCAGACCGCTATTTTTATTGTACCGACGACGATTTTTACGGCACTTTTTGCAGAACATTTTTTGGATTCTGTTTTTAAGGGAAGTAATATGCAAACGGCAAAATGGATTTCCTGGGGCAGCATCAGTATGGTCTTATACGTATTTGCATTTCTGTTTATCAGTATTTTGATGCGGCTTAGAAAGATGAGACATATTCTTGCATGTGGCGCTATTTCATTGGTAATTCATGTGTTAATTACGGCAATTTTGTTATTGAAGAGCAATATGAATATCATGGCACTTGTACTTGGAAATATACTGTTTTATGGCGTACTTATGGTACTTTGCTTTTGGGTTTTACAACGGACTTTCCAATACAGGCAGGAATGGATTCATAGCATTGCCTTTACGATTGTAAGTGCAGCAGTTGCAGGAATTATTGTGATGCTTTTAGACAAGGTTCTTGCCGGTGCATTCGGAAGTTTAGTATCAATGCTGGTATGCATACCGATAGGTATTGTAGTATATATGATTTTGCTTGTGGTTACCAGAAGTGTGACAAGTCATGAAGCGGAAGAAATGATCGGCGGATGGATTTTTCAGGCATTAGCAGGATTATTACACTTTTTATAAAGACTATAAAAAACATATTAACGATATAACTTATAATTGTATAAAGATAACATTCATGGCGGATACTATTCCTAAAAACATTTGAAAGGTTTAGGGAATGAGAAGAGTAAGACGCATCTGTGCCATTATGTTATATTCATTTGTTCTGTTTGGGCTTGGTGTATTCACCTGTCT
>JAFZDQ010000032.1 GCA_017561085.1 Lachnospiraceae bacterium | reverse complement strand
CTAAATAATAGGTAAAATACCCATAATATGAGTCAAAAAGCGGCAAAAACCGTAACAATTAAGTTTCTAAATAAGCAAAATCGGACCGTGAAGGTGGACGTACTGTAGGTTCAGGCCGTGTTGCTACTATCATTGAATAATCTGCGCGTAAACAACGAGAAGATTTAGATAAGCATAATAAGCCCGGAGCAAGTTTACTTGCTACCGGGCTTATTATGCTTATCGCTAAGCGGCGACTGCCGCGACCGAGGTAACACGAAGTGTTTTCGAGGGGGAATCTTCGAGTGAAATAATTTAATTCCCGGAGCAAGTTTACTTGCTACCGGGAATTTTTTTGCGTTCCCCACGGCGCAACGCGCCTGAGGAATTTGTGTAGCAAAATAGTACTTTAGACCTATTAAATTTTCTGCAAAATATTGACGAAACAGTACTTTATTCGGTATAATTTAGTATAGAAATCACTTTGTATTGAGGAAAACTATACTGAATGAGACGCAAGGAGATGGGGTTATGGGCAAGATTATTAAAAGACAGAATTTGACAGCGGAGCAGTACATGCGGACCAATGCGGTTATGAGTATGATTCTGGTTATCAGTTATATCGTGTATACGATAGTGGAAATATTAAACATGGGTAAAGCCGGTGCGAATAGTGCGATGATTACCCGGTGCGTGGTTTATGCAGCCATGCTGGTTGTATCTCTTGTAGCATTTTTTGCGCTGAGAAAAAAGAAAGCGTGCATGATTGTATTGGCACTTGGCTTTTTGGTAGCTTATGCTACCCTGGTATTCGGAAATGGTGTAGTGGTAATCGCTCTGGCATTTCCGATACTGATTGGATTCATGATTTATTTAAATTCCATGGTAGTATTACTTGGCTGTGTCAGTTCATTGGCTATTTCTGCTGTAAAGTGTGTTATGGTGATGAAGACCGGCGATCAGGTTCTTTTAAACTACGGCATATTGATTATGGCAGGACTGGTTGTAGCTACATTCGGTTCCCTTGTTGCAATAAGTCTTCTCATTGATTTTAGTAAGGAAGACCGTGCGGTTATCGAACAGGAAGCATTACACAGAGCAGAAGTGGCAGAGAATGTAGAGCGCATCGTAGGTAAGCTGGATGTGGATTTCCGTGAGATGGTAGATGAACTTGCGGAAATTAAAGAGGCAATGGAATCCGCGGATGTTGCAATGCAGGGAATTTCCGGCAGTTCTGAAAATACTGCCCAGGCAGTAAGCGGACAGGCGCAAATGACCACAGATATCCAGGCCAGCATTGAAAACGCCAACGAACTTGCATCCAACGCGTCTGCAACCACAGACGGACTTAAGGATGTTATCACAGAAGGTAAGAACATTGCAGACGAGCTTTTGGCTCAGTCCGATATCGTAGATAAGAATATCGTGAAAATTTCAGATACCATTGAACAGCTGGTAAATAATGTACAGAAGGTATCCGGTATTACGGAAGCGATTGTAAATATTTCTTCCCAGACCAATTTGCTTGCACTGAATGCATCCATTGAAGCGGCGAGAGCGGGCGAAGCGGGAAGAGGCTTTGCGGTTGTTGCGGAAGAAATCCGTAAACTGGCAGAGGAAACCCAGAATTCCACAGAAAAGATTACTGCGATTATCAATGAACTGACCGAAGTAACCAATGAAACCAGAGAAGGAATCGTTGAATCTTCCGAGTGTATTAACCGTCAGAGAACGAAAGTGGATGAAGTAAGCGCAAGCTTTTTAAGAATCGAGAATGACATGCACCAGCTCCAGTCTGATGTGACGAACATGGCCAAGGAAGTAGGCGTTGTGTTAAATGCCAATACAGAAATCGTAGACAGTATTTCCCTGTTATCCGCAGCTTCTGAAGAGGTATCCGCAGGAACCCAGACCTGCAGGGAAACCATTGACACCGCTTTTGAAAATCTGGGAAGCTTTGCTTACAAGGTGGACGGAACTTTTGAACAGCTGAAAGTTTTGAAAGAAACAGCAGGCGTGTAAGCGGATAAATGCAAAAAGATAGAATTATCGTAAAATAAAAAGATTTTTTGAGAGTGAATGCCAAAATTTGGTGTTCACTCTTTCTTTTTTTGCACATATATGGTAAAATAGTCCTAGATGCGCAACAATTATGGGGTGTGCGCAAACGTAAAGCAAAATTTTATATAAGGGCCGGAGGATGAAGATTATGAGTAAAAAGAGTAAAGTAGAAAAATTGAAAAACGCAAATATTCAGAAGAAATTTAATAAGTCCTTTTTGTATATCATTATAGGATTTATATTAGTTACAATTTTTGCGGTTGCTAATATTTTGATTTATGCAAAAGCAGCAAATATCGGCGTATTTTCTTCTTTCCCCAGAATAGTGGGAATGGTTTTATTAATCGGAACAGTTCTGATTAGTCTCCTTGCATTAAGATCCATTTCAAAGAACTTAACTGCAGCTATGGTAAATCCTATTTTGGAATTACAGGCAGCTGTAAGGCAGATGAAAGAAGGACAGTTGGACGTTGAAATTAAGTATGAGAGCGAGGATGAATTGGGACAGCTTGCAGAAGATTTAAGACAGGCTTGTGCACAGATTCATACTGTAATCAATGATGCAGGCTTTATGCTTGGTGAAATGGCGGAAGGTCATTTTGATGTAGAATCCCGTGACAGAGGATGTTATGTAGGCGATTTTGGCACCCTCATTACTTCCATGGAGAAATTAGATGAACAGCTCAGTGCAACCCTTGGAAAGATTAAACTGTCTTCCGAGCAGGTAATGGTAGGTGCTGATGAACTTGCAGGAAGTGCACAGGAACTTGCAGAAGGTGCTACCAATCAGGCAGGTGCGATTGAAGAACTGAGTGCGACCATTGAAAATGTAACCAATATTTCCGAAGCAAGTGCGAAGAATGCGGTTACAGCAGCAAACAGTGCAACAGCAGCAGCGAAGGATGCACAGAAGAGCCGTGAAGAAATGAATGCCCTGACAGCGGCTATGGAACGTATTACCACCACATCCCAGGAAATTGAAAATATTATTGCAGCAATTGAAGATATTGCGTCCCAGACCAACTTACTTTCCTTAAATGCTTCTATCGAAGCGGCAAGAGCAGGTGAAGCCGGAAGAGGTTTTGCGGTAGTTGCTGACCAGATTGGTAAGCTTGCTGCAGACAGTGCACAGTCCGCAGTTTCTACCAGAGAACTGATTGTGAAGTGTCTGACGGAAGTAGAAGCAGGTAACCAAATCGTAGAAAATACCATGGAATCTATCGGTGCGGTTCTTGCAAGTATGGAATCCTTTGCAGGTATGGCTTCCGGAGCAGCAGAAGCTTCCAAGGAACAGGTAGATATGCTGAAGCAGATTGAAGCAGGAATTGACCAGATTACCGTTGTTGTACAGAACAACTCCGCAACCGCAGAAGAAACCTCTGCAGTAAGCCAGGAACTTTCTGCACAGGCAACTAACTTAGAAGAAATGGTAGCGCAGTTTGTACTTCGTTAAAAATAACCGGCCGGAATCTTGCGGTTAGATGTGATGGGTGAAAATGATGGAAAATGAAAAATTAGTGGCATTTACTTTTGATGATGGTCCCGTGGAGTATGCAGACGACAGTACGGCCATGCAGATTCTCCGTACTTTTGAAAAATACGGCCAGCAGGCAACCTTCTTTTACGTAGGTGAAAAGATGAATGCCGACAATAAAAAGGAACTTGATTTTGCACAAAGTATTGGTTGCGAAGCGGCGAATCACACCTATAGCCATTGCTTTTTGACCAAAATCACTTTGGAAGAAGTAGTGGAAGAGTTTGAAAAAACTACACGCTTACTGGAAGAATACACAGGTAAGATACCTGTACTTGCGAGAATTCCTTTTATGGACTCCAATGAGATGGTAGATGAAGCCTCCGGATTTCCCTTAATCGGATGCAGCGTGGACAGTCAGGATTATACGCATAATACCACAGAAGAAATTATTCAGCGTATTATGGATGCCCATGAGACCGGCGAACTGGAAAACGGCGTGGTATTACTCCATGAGCCTTACCTAACCACCATGAAGGCAGTAGAGTACCTGGTACCGACACTCATCGAAAAGGGCTACCGCTTTGTAACTGTTTCCGAGTTGGCAAAGAGAAACGGAGTAACCCTGCAAAAAGGAAAGAATTACGCTAAAATTGAGAAATAGTACATAAAATCTAAACCGCAGCAGACGCACGTAAAAATGATTCTGCTGCGGTTTTTAGGTATAGGTACTTCTGACTTTTCCCCGGTTTAGTTTTGATGGGAACAGCGGTGGTGTTTTATTTTTTGCTGAAGCTCGGACATAAGTAATTGTAACATTTCATTTGCAATGCGAAAAGAAGTCCTGAAAATTTCAAACTTGCTTCGCTTCGGACAGGTGGAATTTTCAGGACTACCGCATTTGAATGAAATGAACAATAACTAAATGTCCTACACAGGCTGGCAAAATAAAACACCACCGCCGTTCCCTCATTAAACTACCGGCAAATATCAGAAATAAATATGCCGAGGATTCAACCGGCGGTAGAATTCCTACGTGAAACTAAACGGCGGCGTTATAGGCCGGCATGTAATTTTGCGCTATAATAGCCTTAAGGAGGGAGTTAGAGATGAATATTGGTTCAGTGATTATGACAAAGAGAAAAGCCCTGGGCTATACCCAGCAAGCTTTGGCAGACAAGTTACATGTATCCTTTCAAGCGGTTTCTAAATGGGAGAATGGTTCTGCTTGTCCGGATGTGGAACTGCTTCCGGCCATTGCGGCAATTTTAGGCACCAGTGTGGATGCCTTATTGGGATATCGTTCGCCAATCCTTACGGATTATGAAAACCGGTACAAAGCAGACGGCTATTACTGGGGAATCGCCCCCAACCGCCTTTGTTATGAGATTATGAAGCTGCGCCCGCCGGTAAAACCCTTAAAGGTATTGGATATCGGCTGCGGAGAAGGCAAGGATGATGTTTTTTTAGCGAAGAACGGTTATATCGTTTCAGCCTTTGATGTGGCAGAGTCAGGACTGGAAAAAGGCAAAATGCTGGCAGAAAAATGCGGCACTTATGTGGACTTTTTTAAAGCAAATCTTCTGGATTTCCGCCTGAAGGAGCAGTACGATATTATTTTCAGCAGCGGAGTGTTCCACTATATTACGGCAGACCTGCGCGCAGAAATAACAGAGAATTTAAAGGCTCATACAAGTGAAAACGGTTTGCATGCCATCAATGTGTTTGTAGATAAACCATTTATCAGAAGGGCGCCTGATTTGGAGCGGAATGAAGATGTCAGATTCCCTTGGAAATCGGGGGAACTGTTTACCCATTATCATGACTGGCGATTTGAAAAAATGGAGGAAATCATCTTTGATTGTAACAGCGGAGGGAAACCGCATCAGCATTGCATGGATGTGATGATAGCAGAAAAAATATAGCGGAAGAGTTTGTAAAAAAGCCTGCAGGGAAATGCGTCTTTAAGATACGTATTTCCCTTTTTTTATGGTGCTGGGAACTCTTTTTTGTTTGACAGTCTGCTAGGTAATTATTACAATATTGATAAGAGAAAGAATGAAAAAACGGGGGTTATTTCATGTACAAGGTATCGATTTCGGAAGCTAGAGTGGGGATGGTGCTGGTGGAGCCTGTTATGGCAGAGGATGGACAACATTATCTGTTAAAAGCCGGCCAGGTCCTGAACAGCGCCATGTTAAAAAGATTGCGGGATTTTAATGTTCCTTTGATTTCAGTGGCAGATATTTATTCGTTGCAGATAGATCCCATTGACAGGATGGGGCTGGTAGTGGAGAAGTCCTACCGGGATGCACTTGATAAATATTCCTCGCCCCAGAGAGTAGGGAATAAGAGGGATGATATTCCTCAAATCGTGGAAAAAATGCAGCAGGTAATTGAGCGTATTTGTGAGGATGAAATGATTATCAATTATTGCCTGCAGATGCGAATGGTAAAAGAGCGTGACCTTTACCAGAAAGCCATTGAAACCTCGGTGTTTTCGGGCCTTTTGGCGGGAGTGTGCGGTTGTACCGGTGAGGAACTGTACCATATCATGGTCGGGGGACTTTTGCATGATGCAGGGTGTCTGGAAATGACCTTTCTGATCGGAAAGCAGGGAAAGACCGGACAGGAGGAGCTGCTTTGGAGAGAACATCCTACCTATGGTTATTATTTTGCAATTCAAAACGAACTCCCCAGAGAAGTGGCGGAAATCATTCAGTATCATGAAGAAAGAATAGACGGCAGCGGATATCCGAAGCAGTTAAAAGGGGATGAGATTCCTCTGGGAGCCAGAATCGTCGCGATTTGTGCGGGCATAACGGAAAGTACCATCTATAACGGAATGAAGCCCTATGAGGCTCTTGAGATTATTTACGGTACTGCCGGAGTCTATTTTGATGTGAAGCTTGTGAATTTATTTTTGGGCAGTGTAGCGCTTTATCCCATGGGAGCGTTGGTGCGACTTACGACCGGAGAAATCGGTGTGATTACCAATATCCGCAAGAACTACGGGGCGCGCCCGGTTGTGAATGTTCATTATAACAGCTTTTACAAGCCGCTTTCGCAGCCCAAGGAAATCGATTTAGGAGAACAAAGAACTATCTTTATAGAAGAAATTCTGGGATAGGTATTAAGAGAAACAAAAGAAAAGGAGAAAGCAATGAAACAGAATTTAGAACCATTATTTACACCCTGGAAAATCGGTTCCTGCGAAATTAAGAACCGTATCGTAATGACTTCCATGGGCGGAACGAATTTGCTCGGCTGGATGGAAATTAACCACTTTGATGAAGCGGGAGCAAAATTTATCATGGAAGTGGCTAAGAACAATTGCGGTCTCATCCTTCCCGGATGTCAGCCGGTGTATAACCCCATGTTTGGACAGTGGCTTTATAAGAATAAAAAGATGTACAAGGATTTGGCAAAGTGGATGCCTAAGTTTCATGAAACGGGAGCGAAGCTGTTTGTACAGCTTACAGCCGGTTTTGGGCGCTCTTTTACCATCAGCCACCTGATGGAGACCCTTTATACCAATAAGGCCCTCAGAGTGCTTTCTAAGCCCTTTATGGACCTGGATAAGATTACGGCAGCACCCAGCGAGTCACCCAACCGTTGGTCCGACAAGGTGCCTTCCAGAGAAATGACGGTGGAAGAGATTAAAGAATTTATCGAAGCTTTCGGAAAGACGGCGAAGCTCCTTCAGGATGCCGGTGTAGACGGTGTGGAAATCCATGCAGTCCATGAAGGTTATCTGCTTGACCAGTTTACCTTGAAATATGTAAATAAACGTGAAGACGAGTACGGCGGCAGTTTAGAAAACCGTTACCGTTTTGCGGCAGAAATCGTGAAAGAAATCAAACGTGTTTGCGGACGGGATTTCCCTGTTTCCCTGCGTTATAGTGTAGAATCCAAGACCAAAGGCTTCCGTCAGGGTGCCCTTCCCGGAGAAGAATACGTGGAAGTGGGCCGTGATATGGCGGAATCCGAAATTGCTGCGAAGTTTTTACAGGATGCCGGCTACGATATGCTTAACTGTGATAACGGTACCTACGATGCCTGGTACTGGGCGCATCCGCCGGTATACATGCCCGAAAACTGTAACCTGGATGATGTGGCACATATCCGTAAGTTTGTGGACATTCCCGTGGTTTGTGCAGGCCGTATGGACCCTGCAGTGGCAGCGCAGGCAGTGAAGGACGGACGCATTGACGGTGCCGGCTTTGCGAGACCCTTCCTTGCGGACCAGGAATGGGTAACCAAACTGATGGAAGAGAGAGAAGAGGATATCAGACCCTGTATTCTTTGTCATAACGGATGCTTTAACATGTGCCATTATGAAGGCGTGCCCAATGACCAGGAACTTTCCGATTCCCTGCATCTTGCCCGTTGTGCGGTAAATGCGGAAACCATGCAGTGGAACAAGCACAAAATCGTGCCCACTACCTTCCCCCGCGTGGTACATATTATTGGTGGCGGTATCGGCGGTATGGAAGCCGCAAGAGTGTTAAAGCTCCGCGGTCACGAACCGGTGATCCATGAGATGACAGACCGGCTGGGAGGTTCCTTTATTGCAGCCGGTGCAGAAAGCTACAAAGGCAAGCTCCGTGACCTTCTTGCCTGGTACAAAAAACAGATGGAAGATTTACAGATAGAAGTACATTTCAATGATAAAGTGGAAAACGTAGAGGAATACGCAGGAAGACCTGTGATTGTGGCTACCGGTTCCACAGCCCGTGTGCTGAAAAACGTACCCGGACATGAAAAGATGATTGAAGCCTGTGAATACTTAACCGGTACTCCCGTAGGTGAAAACGTGGCAGTCATCGGCGGCGGTCTTACCGGTTGTGAAATTGCTTATGAACTGGCTCTTCAGGGCAAGAAACCCGTAATTGTGGAAATGAAAAACGACCTGGTTGCACAGACCGGCGTATGCCTGGCAAACAGCTCTTATCTGCGTGAATGGTTTGCCCTTCATGAGGTGCCCGTATATCTGGAAACAACCCTTAAGGCAGTAGGCGACGGTAACATTACTTGTAAAGCGAAAGACGGCAGTGAAGTAGTGATTCCCTGTGACAGTGTAATCAGCTCCGCAGGCTACATTGCAAATCCTCTCGCAAAGAAAGGAAAGGATGTTTATCTGGTAGGCGACTGCGATCAGGTAGGTAACTTAAGAACCGTTGTATGGCGTGCTTATGAAGTTGCCATGAAGATTTAACTTGCAAGAGGATTTGTGAAGCAAGAGATTGACGAATACGAAAGAACCTTGAATCATGTAAATATACAGGAGGAAAAACCGTGAACTTAACGAAAGAACAGGAAGCGATATTAAATGGGCAGCAGGGAGATGTGCTTGCCCGCGTGATGAAAACCCTGATGCGCTACGGCGAATTATTCGGTGCAGATTCCATGGTGCCGATTTCAAGTAAATACAATCATCTGGTAACATCCTTTGGACTGAAGGCATTAACCCCGGTTTATGAACTGATGGATAAACTGATTGCGTCCGGAAACTTATCACAGCAGAAGTTCTCCGCTGACCCAAGACCCTTGGATAAAAATGTTCCCAGTAACTTTTTACAGGATTTTATTTTTCAGAATTTTATGTACTCCAAGCAGGAGGAATATGAAAAGCAGTTAAATCAGCTGGGCCTTATGGAGAAGGATGCCTTTACCTGCACCTGCTATATGGACGAGGTGGGCAATACACCGGCAATGGGTGAAATTTTGTCCTGGTCCGAATCTTCGGCGGTGGTTTATGCAAACTCCGTGCTGGGAGCCAGATGTAACCGTAACTCCGGTATCATCGATTTGATGGGCTCTGTGCTTGGTATGGTACCTAATTTCGGGCTTTTAACCGATGAAGGCAGAAAGGCAACCTGGATTGTCAAAATTGAAACTACCAAGAAACCGGAAGCACAGCTTCTCGGCTCTGCCATCGGTATGAAGGTAATGGCAGATGTGCCTTATATCGTAGGACTGGATAAATGGCTGGGCGGCAGCTTGGATGAGGCCGCTAAGACCTATTTGAAGGACTTTGGCGCAGCAACTGCTTCTAACGGCGCTGTTGGACTTTATCACGTGGAAAACATCACGCCCGAGGCCGTGAAGCTTGGTCAGAACCTTATCGCAGAGGATGCAAAGGTTTATGTGATTGATGATGCGGAACTGGAGAAAGTATATAAGAACTATCCCGTAATCTGGAAGAACAAAGATGCTAAGCCCAAGCTTTGCTTTATGGGATGCCCTCATATGAGCTTAAACCAGTTAATTGACTGGACACAGAAGATTGAAGCAGCACTTAAGGAAAGCGGAAATACCAAGGTGAATATTCCTACGGTATTTACGGCAGCACCTGCGGTTCTTAAGAAGTTTGAGGAAACCCCTTATGCAGAGACCCTGAAGAAAACAGGTGTCATTACTTCTTATATTTGTCCGCTTATGTATATGAATAACCCTCTTAGTGAAAAGATGCCGGTTATCACATCCAGCAACAAATTAAGAACCTACACCAGCGCAAGATACTATACCGACGCTGAAATCTTAGAACAGCTTACGAAGGGAGGCGCGTCATAATGAAAGAATTTCAAGGCAGAATTGTAGCACCCGGCTGCGTGACAGCTAAGGCGGTAGTTTCCCACGGCGGATTAAATACCTTGGCTTCCTTCCAGAAGGCACTTCAGTTTGGGGACAAAAAGGCCACCTGCGGCGACCAGAACAACCCTGATTTATACGGCAAGCAGATGGCAGGAAAGGCGCTTTGCCTGCCCCAGACCATCGGCTCTACCACCGGCGGACTTGTACTTTATTGTGCATGCTCCATGAAAAGACAGCCGGCTTGTATGCTTTTTTCAGAGCCCATTGACTCCCTTGCGGCTGCAGGCGCAGTCCTTGCGGATGTATGGCTTGATGATGTAAGTATGCCGGTAATCGACTGTCTGGGCGAAGAGTTTTTAAATTATGTGAAAGATGACATGACCATTACCATCAAGGAAGGCGGCGTGGTAGTAGTAGAATGAGAGAGAAAATAAGTATTGATTATATTGTAGAATGCCCCTACTGCGGACAAAATTATGTTATCAATATTAAAAAGGGGAGTAAAAATTTCCAGTGCCCCAATTGCGGCGGCCAGAACGGATTGAAAAATGTGGTACAAACCTTAGAATCCGTGCCCGAGGAAGAACGTGGGAAGTATAAGAGAGTTTATATCAAGGAGGAACAGCAGGAGTCTATTGACGCCATTAAGAAATTCAATTTGTCCGGCTATTCCTTTGCTTATGACAAAGATGCCGAATCGGAGACCTCGGCGGTTGTAGGTGTTGTGATAGGACTTTTGGTACTATTGGTAGGTTTTACCATGTTATTAATTCGAAGTTTCCCGCATTAGGAAAAAATAGAACAGGATGTTCGGAAAAACAATATGGAAATGAATATAAAATTATTATCTACGGAAGAAAAAGTAAATCTGGTAAAAGGGGTTAGTTTTTTCAGGATGGCCAAGATTCCGTCACAAGGTTTTGAAGGGCTGTTTTGTTTAGACGGCGGTACCGGGCTGAATTTTGAGCAGATGTTCGGTGATTTTTGCTGCGTGGATGAAGAAAAGAAAAAGTATTTCGGCAGCAGAACCCTTCAGAATGTAATCGCCTATTATTATGCACCTGAGAAGTTAAATGAAGAAGAAGCAGAGCTTCATGCTTGGATTACGGAAGAACTGAAAAAGAAATGTAACATAGAGTTTTTTTCGCCGGGATGTTTTCCTACCGGGCTTTTGATGGGCGCAACCTGGAATCCGGAGGTTGTGTACAGGATGGCAGCAGCCCTTGGAAAGGAAGCGGCGGCCTATGGCGTGGATTTACTTTTGGGAACGCCCTTTGTCAATATGGCCAGAGACCCTCTGGCAGGCAGATTATTTGAAGGCTATGGCGAGGACCCTTATCACATGACGGTGCTGGCACCAGAGATGGTAAGAGGGGTGCAGGAACAGGGCGTAGCGGCCAATGTGAAGCACTTTGCGGCCAATAACCAGGAAAGCTTCCGTGTGGGATTAAATGAAACCATCAGCAAGCGTGCCCTTTATGAAATCTATTTACCTGCCTTTCGGGCCTGTGTAGAGGCCGGTGTGGCCACGGTAATGAGCGCTTATAATCAAATTAACGGTGTACCCTGTACGGAAAGTAAATGGCTCTTACAGGAGCTTTTAAGAGGCGACTGGGGCTTTGACGGGACCGTGATTTCCGATTGGGGCGCTGTGGCGCATTTGGACAAGGCTGTGGCAGCAGGCAATGACCTTGCCATGCCGGGACCTATTGATGGTACGCCTTTGTATGAGGCTTTGGAAAAGGGCCTGCTTACGGAGGAGGAACTTACTGCGGCAGCAGAGCGTGTGCTGCAGCTGATAAAAACCTGTAAGGATTTAAAAGAAAAGGCGGCTTTGGCCAATGCGGATGCCGGTATGGAAGGAAAAGAACTGACCGCCGGAGAACTCATGAAAATGTCGGATGAAGCAGCCTATCGGGCAGCAGTAGAAGGAATTGTACTGCTGAAAAATGAAAAGGATATTTTCCCGCTAAAAGGAGATGTGGCCTTATTCGGAGAAGGCGCTAAGGCATTTTTTGACTGTGGTACCGGCAGTGCCGGAATTACCACAGACCGAACCGGCAGTTTGATTAAGGAGCTGCAAAAAAGAAAGGGAGAAGACCATGTTACTTTTGAAGAAGTGACGGACCGGACAGAAGTGCTTCTGGTGGTGGTACGTAAGCAGGGAATGGAAGGGAACGACCATACAGATATGTTTTTACCCAAGGAGGAACGGGAAAAACTAAAGGAGGTCCTTTCCCTGGCAAAGAAGCTTGGCAAGAAGGCAGGCGTGATTTTGAATGTTTGCGGACCTGTGGACTGCAGCGATTTTGCTGAAACGGCAGATGGTATTTTCCTGGTATATCTTCCCGGAATGCAGGGAGCAAGGGCTGCGGCAGCGCTTATTTGCGGAGAAGAAAATCCTTCCGGAAGATTAACGGTTACGTTCCCGAGACGTTACGAAGATACGCCTACGTATCTGAATTTCCCGGGAGATGGTTATCACACCGTTTACGGAGAGAATATCTTCGTGGGATACCGGTATTATGATACCAAGAAGATGCCGGTGCAGTATCCCTTCGGACACGGACTTTCTTATACTACCTTTACTTATGGGCCGGTGCACACGGACAAAGAGAAATTCTCCGATGAAATAACGGTTACGGTGGAAGTTACAAACAGCGGTTCCGTGAAAGGAAAAGAAGTGGTAATGCTTTTTGTGAAGGATGAAGCAGGATGTATCCGAAAGCCGGAAAAAGAATTAAAGGGCTTTCAGAAAATAGAACTGAATCCGGGCGAGAGCAGGGACGTGTGTTTTAGAATCACCAAAGATATGCTGGCGTCCTTTGATATGGATTTGGACAGATGGGAAGCAGAAGAAGGATATTATCAGATGATAATTGCCAGGTCTGCCACGGATATTGTAGGAAAGAAGCGTGTATACGGAGCATGGAAATCTGCGTATTCCTACAGCGTGGATACCCCCATGAAGGTGCTTTACCAAAACGGGCAGACACACGAAATCATCGTGGATTTATTTAAGGACTATGGTCTGGATATCGGTTGCCCGGAAGATATCTATGAATATACTTCCCATATGCCGCTGCGGACTGCAATTGACCGTGCCGTAAATAAGTTGGCGGATGCAATGCCCGGACTACAGGAACAGATTATAGAAAAAGCAAATGCAGCTTTAGCCGGCGTAGAAAAAACTTAAAGTCATAAGAACAATAAAGAGATAAAAACATGAAAGCAATAAGAACAATAAAAAAGGACTTCCGGGTGGAAGTCCTTTTGATTTACAGGAGAAAGGTCCTGGATTAGAATTTATTTTTGGGCTTTGAAACGGAATACGTTCCAGGAGATGGATTTTACATTGCTGTTTAACTTGCCGCCTTCAAAGGTTGCGTCTGTATTTACCTTAGGTGCGATGGCATTCGGTGTTTCAAAAGTATTGGACTTGGATAAATCATCGGTATACATCTCAAGGTGCTCAATAAAGGTAAGGCCTTCAAAGCCGGACACATCCAGTTCGATGTCATTATCCGCTTCCCAGTTTCTGTTGATGACGAAGATATTCAGCTCACCGGTTTCTTTATCAAAAGCAGCAGCGGTATCGATGAAATCAACATTTTCCTGCTCATAATATTGATTGGTATCATCCACGATGTAGCTGGGAATGTCATAAGTATCACAATCCACCTGAGTCTGCAGGGAGGTACCGCGGCCGTAACGCATCAGCTGGGTATAAGGATGGAAGGACGCTGTCTGCCACACATGCTCACGGTTGGTGGAAGCAAGAACATGTAAGCCGCCTGTCATACAGGCAATTTTTACACGGTCCGCATGACGGATAAAGGTAAGCAGGGTAGAGGCATTGACAATCGCCTGCAGCATATCTGACATAGGGAACTTGCGCTCCGGCATGTTGTCGGGATCGTGACGTGTATAACCGCGGTTCGGATCAAAATTGTAATGGGTCTTGTAATGTAAGTATTCACCGCGGCCGTAGTGAAGCTCGCCGGCAGGGCGCATCATGGTAGCATATTCGTCAAAGGAAATCATCATTTTCTTGGGAGATTTCAGTTTGGCTGCTACATAGTCACAAATGGCGATTTCAGTATTGATGTAATCTTCAAAATATCTGGAAGCACCCAGATAGGTCGGCAAATCATCCATCAGTACGGACTGATAATGGTGCATGGAGATATAGTCCACGCTGTGATAACATTCGGTCAGCGCTGTTAAGTCCCACTCGGGATAATGCAGCATGTTGGGGGAGCAGGAAACACAGGCAACGGTTTCGATGCGGGGGTCAACCCATTTCATCAGCTTGGAGGTTTCATTGGCCAAAAGACCATAGCCCCTGGGATCGTTCTGATAGGAACCAATCTGCCAGTAACCGTCTACTTCGTTGCCCAGATACCAGATTTTTACGTCATAAGGTTTTTCGTGTCCGTATTCTTTACGAAGGTCTGACCAATAGGTACCGCCTTCGTGATTGGTATACTCAATGATTCTGACAGCGTCATTGATATCGCCGGTTCCCAGATTGATGGTGTATAAAGGTTCTGTCTGTGTCATTTCGGACCATTGCAGATATTCGTCGTGGCCAACCTCGTTGGTGTAATACTGGTGCCAGGCAAGGTCCAAATGAGCCTTTCTTTTTTCAACAGGTCCGATGGAATCCTTCCAGTCCCAACCGGATACAAAGTTACCGCCGGGAAGTCTTACGGCAGGCAAGCCGGATTCTTTAACCGCATCGATGAAATCGTGGCGAAGTCCCTTTTCATCGGCGGTAGGATGCTTGGGATTAAACATACTTCCGTTTACCATGTTGCCGATGGGTTCTAAAAAGGCAGAATAAATTCTGGGTGAGATTTCGCCTATTTCAAAGGCAGGATGAATTGTTACTTTTGCTTTTTTGGGCATTTCTTTCCCCTCCGTTAACTATTTATTTACAAAGATGCATGCAAGGTCTGTGCATGAAGCATTTCCTCAAAAACAGCAGTTGCAACCGGCTTTGAATATACATAGCCCTGTGCGCAGGTACAACCTGCATCCTTTAAGAAGTCAATTTGTTTTTCGGTTTCCACACCTTCCATAACAACATAAAGATCGATGCTGTTGGCAAGTGCGATGACGGTACGCAGAATATGCTGGCTCTTTTCCAGATTGCCTTTATTCTGGTTGTTAGATAAAAATCTAAGGTCCAGCTTGAGGATATCAAAGGGCATATCCTTTAACATATTCAGGGAAGAATAACCGCTTCCGAAATCGTCCATGGCAATTTTAAAGCCGTACCGCTGTAATTCTTCAATTTTTTGGAAGATGATATCAGGGTCTTCCGCACAGATGGTTTCGGTAATTTCCAGTTCGATATCACCGGGGGATAACCGGTATTTCGCAATCAGTTCTTCTAACTTGTCAAGAAGCTCCTTGCCATAAAAATGGGCACGGGAAACATTGACGGAAATCGGAATTTGGGAATATCCGTTTTTCTTAAGTGCTGCCATGAAACGGCAGGTTTCTTCCCAAACATAATAATCTAACTGTGCAATAAATCCGTTCTTTTCCAAAATTGGGATAAAGTCACCGGGAGAAACCAGTCCCTTTTGGGGGTGAATCCAACGTACCAGGGCTTCGCCTCCGATGATTTTGTTTTCGAAAATATCGTATTTGGGCTGGACATATACGGCAAATTGCCGCTCATTGAGTGCCTTTTCCACATCGTTGATGATTTCTTGTTCTTTGATGATTTTGTTTCGTTCATCATCCGTATAATAACGGATATATTCTGCTCGCTGACGTTCCGGATCGTGGGCGGCAAGGCTGGCCCTGTCACACATGATGTTGATGGGAATTTCTTTGTCCTTCACCAGGTAAACACCGTAAATAACGGTAATATCAATGTCCTCCAGGAAGGTCTTAAACCGTTTAGGGAAATTCATACCAAGGAAGTCTGCTTCCGTCATACACATGTAGTAGTGGTCGCTGTTAAAACGGCCGATTAACAGTTCACGGCCTTTCCCCATTTTGGTTAATTCTTCAGCCATGTGGATTAAGAGCTTGTCACCTACATGAATACCGTAAAGGTCGTTTACTACCTTGAAATTGGAGATATCCATTAAAACAATACACATATTTTGTGTGCTTTGCTGAATCATCTTTTGGGCTTCTTTAAAGAAAGCCGGGCGGTTATAGACGCCGGTTAGTTCATCCAGCTTAATCTTTTTCTGTAAAAGCTCGTATTCCTTTTTTTGGAATTCCAGTTTGGTCATTCTCCGCATTAAGATGGTATAGGTTGCAATCAGTAGGAAAGCCATAAAGAGAATGAGCGCGATAAACTTCCAATATCTGTACAAAATATCACCAAAAGAAAATGAATAAGGCTCCACTAATAATTCAGCGGTTATGATACTTGTTTCCTCGGACTCGGTGATATAATTAATTGCTTTGTTAATGATGCCCGTAAGCAGGATATCATCCTTAGGGGCAACCAGGCAAAATTCATTCAGGCACTCGAAGCCGGGACACTCGACTAACTTCTGGGCATATTTGGGCTTTTGGATCAGATAGGAGACGATATAGCTGCTTTGGGCGGCAATATCAACTTCATCCTTTAAAAGCGCATCAAGACATGCCTCCGGAGAAGCATAATATTTCACCTTGTGCTTGGGGCTGGTTTCCTTTAACAAATTCTCAAAGTACTTCATTTCCGTTGTGATGGCAAAAACATAATCATCACGACCGCTGTCAGCAATATCATCCTTATGTTTGATATAGGATAAAGGGATTTCCATAAGCGGATTGGAAATGGAGTGATTTTGGTCTACTTCAAAAGTAGAGGCAGCCATAGCCTCCTGCAGTGCCAGGACGGTTTCGCCGGTTGTAGCTGATGCATCGGTAGCAGAAACGTCTTCAGACGATACCAATTCCGGTAGGAATTTGAGTCCGCTTTTTTGGGAAAGCAGATCCAGATAGTTGACAAAGATACCGCTTAGTTCCCCGTCATCCATATAACTTAAGGGGCGCGTATTTTCCATTAAACGGACGGTAATGGGCCCGCTGCTACGGATATAAGCCTGCTCTTCTTTGGTAAAGAGAGGGGTACTGGAGATCAGGGTATCGCCGTAATATTTTTTGGCAAGATTTGCTTCAATGCCGGGATTTTCTACCTTGATATGCTGCATGGCAGAATCCAGTTCTTCCATAAGGGCTGCATTATGGGGCATCATAACGATATAATAAGGATTCGTACCGAACCGACCTACCACCTTCATGTCGGACTGGCGGTAAATACTGCCGGTTACACCCAGGTCAACTTCGCCGCGCCGAACGGCATCAAGCACATCATCCTCTAAGGGATAATAAACAATTTCACTGTCAAGCTCCATTTTTTCGGCATACTTCAAATAGGATTCCGTGTGGACGCCTACGGTGATAAGCGCTACCTTTTTGCCCTTCATGGCATCATAATCCTCATAAAAGATGTCGCTGTCCGGGTGGGCATAGATAATGGAATAGTCATAGCCGAAAGGAATACAGGAGTATAGATAGCGTCCTCTTCTGGCTTCTGTTTTCTGGACGTTGCAAAGGATGTCTACTTCACCCTTCTCAAACATGTCAATACAGTTCTCCCAGGAGTCAAATACATACTCATAAGTCCAGCCGGTGTACTTGGCGATTTCTTCTAAATATTCCACACCGTATCCGTGGTTGATTCCGCCGTCATCGGATATGAAACTGTTGCCCTCCAGTGCGCCGACCCGGATAACCCGCGGTTCCTCCTGTTCCTTTGCCTGTACCTGCAGGCTGTAATGGACAAAAAATAAAATAACGGTCAAAAAAAGGCAAACTTTTACAAGCGACTGTCTTTTTGGCCGTTTCCATGATTTCTTAAATTCTGTTTGTAACCTTTGAAACATTAGAACACTCTCCTGTGTAAAAATGTGTCATTCCCCTCTTGGTAATAATTATACAATATCCGTACTGTAAATAAAAGAGAAAAAGCGTTTTTTTTGGTATTCTTTGGGAGATTTCATTGACAAATATGTGTTGGTCATAGAAAATGGTACTGTATGAAAAAAGGATGATAAGAGGTAGCGTTTCAATGGAAAAATTTAAGAAGTTATTTCAGGCAACCGATATGACGCAGGGAGAACCGTGGAAGCAGATTGTAATCTTTACCATTCCCATGTTAATCGGAAATATTGCCCAGCAGCTTTACAATACGGTAGACAGTATCGTGGTAGGAAAATATGTAGGTGACAATGCCCTTGCTGCGGTAGGCAGTGCAGGACCTATTTTGAATTTGTTACTGGTTTTATTTATTGGCATCAGTATGGGGGCAGGTATCATGGTTTCCCAGTATTTCGGCGCCAAGCAAAGGGAAGAATTATCCCATACCATCGGAAATTGTATTTCATTAACAGCCATCGCGGTGCTCATTATCATGGTGGCGGCAGTGATTGTGGTAAGACCTTTGCTGGAGCTTTTGAATACGCCCGCAAGTATTATAGACTGGTGTACATCTTATTTGTTAATTATGTTTCTGGGCTCTGTAGGCAGCGCTTATTATAATATTTTAAGCGGTGTACTCAGAGGGCTGGGAGATGCTTTTTCCG
>JAFZDQ010000031.1 GCA_017561085.1 Lachnospiraceae bacterium | reverse complement strand
GATGGTACGTGTATTTACCCTCCCTGTAGGAAAGACCGTGAAGGTTGGATTTGAAGCGCAGGCGCCCATGGGAGAAGGCGGAGAGAGATATTTCAGCGATATCGTGATTGAAAACAAGCGCGTGGAGAATATCAGGGCAGGAAAGTAAGAGCCCTGTATTTTGGATAGAGAAAGTGATGGAAGCGGCATGAGTGAAACGACACAAAAGAAAGGCTTGGATGTCAGTGCGAAATCGTTTATAACGGCAATCGTTGTTATATTTGGGCTGATGATCGTAACGTATATATTGACTTTTTTGATTCCCGGCGGAGAATATGTAAGAGCGACTGACGCAAACGGAAATTCCGTAATCGATACGACGGTACCGTTTTTGGAGGTGCAGGGCGGGATTCCCTTTTGGAAATGGATTTTGTCTCCTGTTTTGGTACTGGGAGCAGAAGGGAACGGTTCCCTCATTGCGGTAATTGCCTTTTTGCTGGTCATCGGCGGTGTGTTTAACAGTTTGGACAAATGCGGACTGATGAAATATATGCTGGACGTGATTACCCATAAATTTGCCCGTAGCCGATACAGGCTGCTTTGGGTGATTACGCTTTTCTTTATGACAATGGGAGCCTTTATCGGTTCTTATGAAGAGTGTATTCCGTTAGTGCCGATTGTGGTGGCTTTGTCGGTGACTTTGGGCTGGGATGACCTGACCGGACTTGGGATGAGTCTTTTGGCAGCAGGTTGCGGATTTGCGGCGGGGGTATGTAATCCCTTTACCGTGGGAGTGGCCCAGGAGTTGGCGGGACTTCCCATGTTTTCCGGAATGTGGTTCCGTTTTTTACTGTTTTTATTGATTTACCTGTTGTTGGGGAGCTTTTTATACCATCATGCAAGAAAGATAGAAAAGCCGCTGGCGGAAGAAGCATTAAATACTTTCTTTGAGAGAATACCGGCCATGGGAAGGGCGCTGGCAAGCTTTGTGGGAATTATGGGCGTGGGAATACTGGTGATTTTAAGCTCGGTATTTGTGCCTGCGCTGCAGGATTACACCATGATCGTGGTGGCAGTGATGTTTTTGAGTGCGGGAATTCTTTCCACTCTTTTAGCAGGGTTTGGTTTGAAAAATTTGGGCACTACCTTTGTAAACGGGTTTGTAAGTATTTTGCCGGCAGTGCTGATGATATTAATGGCAAATTCCATTAAATATACACTGACGGAAGCCCATATTTTGGATACCATTCTCCATAGTGCGGTGTTGGTAGCCGGCAGTCTCCCCAGATGGGTAGTAATTTTATTTATTTATCTGCTTGTACTGATGATGAATTTCTTTATCGCATCGGGGTCTGCCAAGGCGTTTTTACTGATTCCGCTGATTATGCCTTTGGCGCAGTTGTTTGAGATTCCGGCGCAGCTTTGTATCGTGGCATTTGCATTTGGAGACGGCTTTAGTAATGTATTTTATCCGACCAATCCGGTGCTGTTAATCGGTTTGGGGCTGGCTGATGTAAGCTATGTGAAGTGGGTAAGATGGAGCGTTAAATTCCAGCTTCTGAATCTGCTTCTTACAAGCGTGTTATTGCTGTTTGGATTGTGGATCGGCTATTGCTGACGAGCGGTAAGAGATTATTCTATAAGCTTAAGAGACCCTATAACTCTAAGATATTAAGGTGGGATAGGAATAAAAAGGGTGTATCAATCTGATGATTGATACACCCTTTATTGTGTTCGGATAATTCGTAGGCTCTGTGGATTAAACGCTGATCCATCCCATTGCTTCTGATACTGCAAATACAAGAATCAGAACCAGACAGATGGGAGCAATCCATTTGAGCATAATGGTGTAGAATTTCTTTTCTTTGAACTTCTTGCCGTTGCATTCAGCTTCTTCATAAACAAAGTCGGGTTTGATGAAGAAACCAACGCTGATACAGGTAAGTAATGCTACGATAGGCATCAGTACACTGTTACTGATAAAGTCAAAGAAATCAAGTAAGCCAAGGCCGATAATTTTTACAAAGTCAAGAGGACCAAAGCCTAAGGAAACAATAGCACCTACAATAATGATATAAGCGGATGCAAGGATGGTCGCTTTCTTTCTTTCCATGTGACATTTGTCACAGATGATGGAAACGTTGGTTTCCAATAAGGAAATGGAAGAGGTCAGGGCAGCAAACAATACAAGGATGAAGAATGCCACACCGATAACTGCACCGAAATTCATGCTTTCAAACACTTTGGGAAGTGTGATAAACATAAGGGAAGGTCCCTTACCCAAAGCTTCTTCACTTCCGCCTGAGAATACGAATACGGAAGGAACGATCATAAGACCTGCAAGGAATGCAATTGCAGTATCAAAGATTTCAATCTGTCTTACAGAAGTATGAAGGTCAACATCCTTCTTCATGTAAGAACCGTAAGTAATCATAATACCCATCGCCAGTGACATGGAATAGAATAACTGTCCCATGGCAGCAAGTACGGTAGTGGGTGAAAATGCACTGAAGTCAGGCAATAAGTAATATTTCACGCCTTCCATAGCACCGGGTCGGGTAATACAGAAGATACTGATACCTAAAACCAAAACAATTAAGATAGGCATGAGAATGCAGCTTGCTTTTTCAATACCTTTCTGTACGCCGATGATAACAACAACGGATGTAAGTACTGCGAAGATTAAGAACCATATGATGGGTTCTACGGGTCTTGCAATAAAGCCTGTGAAATAATCATCGGTAGCGGCTGCGCTTACATTTCCTGTAAGGAATGCAAACAGGTATTTGATAACCCATCCACCGATTACACAGTAGTAAGGGGTGATGATAAAGGGTACGATACAAGCCAGGTATCCTACGAAGCCGAAACGCTTGTCAAGTTTCTTAAATGCACCGACTGCACTCAGGCCTGTCTTACGGCCGATGGCAATTTCGGTCATCATTAAGGTGAATCCGAAAGTCAGTACCAGAATCAGATATATCAGGATAAAGATACCGCCTCCATACTTAGCGGCGAGATACGGGAATCTCCAGAGATTACCGAGGCCCACGGCTGAACCGGCAGCTGCAAATACGAAGCCTAATTTGCCGGAAAATGAGTCTCTTTTTTTGTCCATAATTTACTCCCTCCATTTTTTAGTTTTTTACAGTATATGCTTGTTATTATGCCATTTTGCAAAGAGAATTACAAGAACAAAATGAAAACCTCCGGGATAAAATTATCGCGGAGGTTTTTGATTCATTGTAAGTGGTTTAGGTAAGGTAAAATTTACAGATTAAAGTATCTGTCAAATTCAGCGGGATGAGGAATCTTACTCATCTCGAAGCATTCTTTACGCTTGTTTGCGATGAAGTTCTTAATCAGCTGTTCAGGGAATACGCCACCTGCTGTTAAGTAGTCGTGGTCTGCTTCCAGTGCATCAAGTGCTGCTTCTAAGGATGTAGGAAGTGCGCTTAATTTTGCTTTTTCTTCATCGGATAAGGAGTAAAGGTTCATATCATAAGGACCCCAGCCGTTTGCATGAGGATCAATCTGATTCTTCACACCGTCAAGACCTGCCATCAGGATTGCTGCATAGCAAAGGTAAGGATTACAGGTTGCATCCGGGTTACGAAGTTCGAAACGACGAAGTTCGGGAGTCTTTGCGTAAGCAGGAATACGGATAACCGCACTTCTGTTAGAGGTTGCATAACCTACGGTGACAGGTGCTTCGAATCCGGGAACCAGTCTCTTGAAGGAGTTGGTACTGGGATTGGTCAGTGCACAAAGGGAGGAGATATGCTTTAAAAGTCCGCCCATGAAATAATGTGCAGTCTTGCTTAAGTGGGAGTAACCGTCATCATCGGAGAAAACAGGCTGTCCGTCCTTAAGAAGTAACATATGTACGTGCATACCGTTGCCGGCTTCGTTGTAAACGGGCTTGGGCATAAAGGTTGCGGTAAGTCCGTATTTTAATGCTGTGTTGTGGATGATGTATTTAATCATCATGGTAGCGTCTGCCATCTTGGACATCTGGCCAAGCATGGGTTCAATTTCGAACTGGCCTGCAGCGCCTACTTCGGGATGATGATATTTGATAGCGATACCTGCCTTTTCCATTTCAAGGCACATTTCGCTACGGCATTCATAGGTACGGTCGAAGGGCTTGGCTACGTGGTAAGCCTTCTGATGAGGAACGATACGTCCTTTGCCTTCCATCTCTGTGTTCCAGTAAGCCTGGGCTACGTCAATGTCCACGCCGATGTTGTTGGGCTGTACGGACCAGCCGACATTGTCAAATAAGTGGAATTCAAATTCAGGGAGGATTAACATGGTATCAGCAATACCGGAATCCTTCATATATTGTTCCGCTGCAAGTACGATGTTACGGGGATACTGGTCAAGCGGTCTGTTTTCGGGATAATCAATAATCATTGCATTTCCGGTTACGGAGAGAGTAGGAATTTCGCAGAAAGGATCTACCACTGCCGTATCAAGGTCAGGGATAAATACCATGTCACTCTTTTCTACTACTGCATAACCATAGTTGGATGCATCAAAACCGATACCATCCTTTAAAGTTTCAGCAGAAAACTGCTGTGCGGGAATTGTAACATGACGGTACTGTCCGTTGATGTCAACAATTTTAAAGTCAACCATCTTAATGTCATGTTCTTTGATCAGATTCATAAAATCTTCTGCGGTTCTAGCCATTTGTCGTTACCTCCACCGATTTCAGGGCTTCTCGTATGTAATAAGTATGTATCAGAAGTCCTACTATATAATTTTCTATAAATAGAATAATAGAAAAATTGACGAAATGCAACATTTTCATGTGGCAGGAAGTTGTGGATTTGCCCAAAATGTGTATTTTTTGAAAAAAAAACTTTTCAGATGAATACATTTATTATAATATAGGAAATGTATTAAAAAAATCCATTCAAAATATTAAAGGAGAAAGACAACGATGAAGCAGGATATGATTGTAATTCTTGACCTTGGAAGTACTGAAAATACTGTGATTGCCCGTCAGATTCGTGACCTCGGCGTTTACAGTGAAATTCATCCCCATGATATTACCTTGGACGAGCTTAATAAGCTGGAAAATGTAAAGGGTATCGTAATCAATGGCGGCGAAAACAGAGTAGTGGACGGCGTGACAATCGACGTGGCGGACGAGCTTTATACATGCGATGTTCCCATGATTTCCATTGACCATCCTACATCCAAATGTGCGAAGAAATACGATGCAATGCCTACAGAAGATGAAATGAAAGCATTTTTATTTGAAGAATGTAAGGCAGAAGCTAACTGGAACATGAAGAATTTCGTGGAAGACCAGATTGAACTGGTTCGTCGTCAGGTTGGAGATAAAAAGGTATTACTTGCTTTATCCGGCGGTGTTGACTCTTCCGTAGTAGCAGCCCTTCTGATTAAAGCAATCGGCAAGCAGCTTACATGTGTGCATGTAAACCACGGCCTTATGCGTAAAAACGAATCTGAAAATGTAGTAGAAGTTTTCGGAAACCAGTTAGACGCTAACTTAGTTTATGTAGATGCAACAGACCGTTTCCTTGGCAAGCTGGAAGGTGTTGCAGACCCCGAAGAAAAGAGAAAAATTATCGGTGGCGAATTCATCCGTGTATTCGAAGAAGAAGCACGTAAATTAGAAGGTATCGAATTCCTTGGACAGGGAACCATTTATCCTGACATCATCGAAAGCGGTACCAAAACAGCGAAGTGCGTAAAATCCCATCACAATGTAGGCGGACTTCCTGAAGATTTACAGTTCGCGCTGGTTGAACCTTTGGCACAGCTTTTCAAAGATGAAGTACGTGCCTGCGGTGTGGAACTTGGCCTTCCCGCTGAAATGGTTTACCGTCAGCCTTTCCCCGGCCCCGGCCTCGGCGTAAGATGCCTTGGTGCCATCACCAGAGAACGTCTGGAAGCACTCCGTGAATCCGATGCAATTCTCCGTGATGAATTTGCAAAAACAGGTCTGGATAAGAAAGTATGGCAGTACTTCACCGTAGTGCCGGATTTCAAGGCGGTAGGTGTAAGAAACCACGAAAGAAGCATGGGCTATATGTGTGTCATCCGTGCGGTGAACACCATCGACGCAATGACCGCAACCATCGAAAGAATCGATTACGATATTCTGGAGAAGATTGCAGACAGAATCACTGCTGAGGTGCCTAGTATTAACAGAGTGGTTTATGAGATTACAAAGAAACCTGTGGCTACGATTGAGTTCGAGTAAATAAATTGAGCCCACAAATCCAGAATTTATGCGGAATTGTGGGCTTTTGTTTTGTGGTTTGAGTGCAGAATGAGTACAAAATTAGGAATTAGGCGTTTCATTAGGTTGTACTAAATGTTGTTGCATAATTTTAGAGTCTATATCTTTGATTAAATTAAATACTGCTTCTTTGGCTGCTTTAATTGTTGTATAGTTAAGTGATATGTAGCTTGCAGTAGTATAGCTTAGAGTAGGATGAGTAGATTTGAAATCTAAATCAGCAAAACCATCTGTATGTACTAATTTGTGACGAATTTCCAAATAATATATTGCATCAGCGATTAACTGTTCATCCTTTTCAATACCTATTTTTTGATGAAATTTATTGATTAGGTTAATAGAACTCCGCTCATTTTCTAAGGATTGGAATATATTATCTATAACTATATCGGCAAGGTTTCCCTGTCTAATGTGTGTTAGAATATCAATAGAAGTCATAGTAATTTTATGTTCTCCGGTTATACGTTCAGGAGTGATTTTTGCATTATTGTAGATATCTTTTAACATTGTGCGGAGATAGATTGTGAATTCTTCGTATAAATCTTTGATATATGCAGTATATAGAGTAGTTTTTAAATGTCTAACTACTAATAACTGGTTCTGTACTACAACTTTATAGCGAGAAAGTGTCTCGTATTTTGGATTACTTGACCCGACAAAGAGTTCTTCTGCTCCCTCTGATAACGGATTAGATAAGACATTATTATATACAATATCTATATAGTCTAGATCGGCATCAAAGTGAGACATTTTATTTTTAAAACTTACAAAGCATTTTGAATATGGCATGATAATTTCTCCCTTGTAGCTATTTTTGTACGATTCGTTACATCACAATATCTCTGAGTCTACCTTGCAAAAAAGTATTCATCTCAATCTCGTCGTAATCATTGCATATCTGTTTAAAGGCTTCTTCATTTTCCTTTGTTTCTTCTTCCATATATGCATCATATAGTTCATCCCGGCGATTATACATAAACTCCCAGAAAATGAAGCGGTCCAATGTATCATTATCCTTAATCAGGACATTAACATCTTCAAAAGATAAAGCCTTGTCTTTCTCAGAAAATTGAAGAAACTTTTGTAACAATGGAGAAACGGTAAATTTTACTGTTTCTTTTTTTAATATGCTCTTTTCGTCTCGTTCTCCATTGATTATAAGTGCGCCGGAGGTGTAGAGCATAATAAGCATACCAAGGCAGTCACCGCTATATTGAAAATCAAAGCGCATATCAGTTAATCCGCTAAAGATGGCAGGAGATAAATGAAACGCAGCCGCAAGTCTTTCAATTTGAGCAGATTGTGGAACCATTTTATTGCTTTCATATTTTCGAATAGAAACCGGATGCATTCCGGTGCGTTCTGCAAGTTCTGCCGAGCTCATATGGTATAGCTTTCTGACATATTTTATTTTTTCGCCAATAGTCATGTTTTCTAGCCTCCATGAAATGATATATTTTATTTTAACATATATGTTGCTACTTCGCTACAAAATTTTTGAGAAGTATTGACAGTAGCGAGGGCGTTACATATAATGAAAATATAAAATGTAGCGATGCAACTACATAAAAGAAAAGAGGTGATATAGTGGCTACACAAAGCAAACTTTACATTACTGCAAGTGAACTGGCTGAATTACTTGGAATATCAGTAGGGCACGCATACAAAATCATCAAAAAGCTAAATGCGGAATTGGAAAAGGAAGGTTATCTCATAATTGCCGGGAAAGTTCCCAGAGGCTATTTTGAAAAACGTTGGTATGGATTTAAAAGTGCTTAGAAGGGAGGGAGAGTATGAAAGCAGAAAAAGATCCGAAGACGGGCAAATGGCTCATACAATATCGGTACACGGATTGGCAGGGCAAAAGAAGAAAATCAACAAAAAGAGGTTTTGCAACGAAAAGGGAAGCGGAGGAATGGTTGAGAAATTTCCTGATGACGAAATCGTTGGACTTCAATATGAAGTTTAAAGATTTTATCGAATTGTACTGTGAGGATATGGGAACCAGGTTGCGCGAACATACGATGAGGACAAAGCGGTATATTATCGACTTAAAAATCACGCCATATTTTGGAGAAAAGAGTGTGAATGAGATTAAGGCAACGGATATCCGGCAATGGCAGAATAAACTTATCAGTCAGGGATATTCACCAACCTATCTTAAAACGATTAACAATCAGTTGTGTGCCATATTCAATTATGCGGTCAAATATTATGACTTGGCGAGTAATCCATGCGCAAAGGCAGGAAGTATTGGAAAGAGTAAGGCAGAGGAAATGAATTTCTGGACAAAGCAGGAGTTTATGAAATTTGTGGATGAACTGATGGATAAGAGAATGTCCTATCTTGCTTTTATGATTCTGTACTGGACCGGAATACGAATCGGTGAATTGTTGGCGCTTACGCCGGGAGATATTGATTTGGAGAAGCACACTATATCAATTACAAAGTCATACCAGAGATTAGGTAAAAAAGATGTGGTTACCGAGCCTAAGACACCAAAGAGCAAAAGGGTCATACATATTCCGGAATTTCTTGTAGCAGATATCCAGGATTATATTTCCAGTGTGTATGGGATAAAGAATACCGACAGATTATTCCCTTTTACAAAATACTTTTTGGAACATGAAATAAAGCGTGGGGTAAAGGCAAGTGGTGTGAAAAAGATACGCATTCATGATTTGCGACACAGTCACGCATCGTTATTAGTGGAGCTAGGCTTCTCGCCTTTGGAAATTGCGGAACGTTTGGGGCATGAGAAGATAGAGACCACATTGAACACATACTCACATTTGTATCCCAATAAGCAGCAACGATTGGCAGACAGACTGGAAAAGGAATATAAGGAGGAGTTGGCATGAGTGATTTTGATTATAATCGGATAAGAAATCATACGATGTCCTTTAGGGTGTCGGAGGAAGAAAGGCGACAACTAAAAGCAAGGATTATGGTGACAGGATTACCTATTGGACGTTACATTTTTGAGTCGGCACTGCATCAGAAAATTTGTATAGCAGTCGGAAAATATCAAAGTGATAGATTAAGCATTGAACTTCGGAAATTACGTGAGCAATTAGCAGAAACGAGTAAAAGTTCAGAGGAATTAAAAGAGCTGGTAACGGACTGTACTTATTTGTTGGAACAGCTTATGGAGTTGATTACAACTGATGCAACAACGGAACTTCAGGCAGATGATTTTCGGGTAGTACAAAGGGAAGAAGTCTCACAAGATATTAAAAATGTCCCTGCCGAAAACATGGACATTACAGAGTAGGAAAAGCAAAGCCTTTCTATACCCTAATCGCAAATTCAGTATAGCAAAGGCTTTGTGTAAAGTAAATATATGTATATTCAATATGTTAAGACCTAAGGAGGAAAGATAAGATGGAAGGATATAAAAAGAAATTTGAAAGTATAGAATTGGAACCATGTGAACTTGTAATGATTCGTGAATTGGCAGTCGATTATAGAAAACGTTTGTTGGAAAAATATCACGTGGACAGTGAGAAGGAGCTAAGGGGAGAGATTCAGAAATGGGGAACATATGAAGAAGTTCAGCAGTACTTTTATTTAGTAACATGTAATCGCTTGATAAAGAAAATTCCGGAAGTACCACAAGAAATTTTAGATCAAGGATTTCTTGTGGAAACAGATAATGTAGTAGTTGGAAAATAGAATAAAGTATAAAGAATTTTAGAGTAATCACTCTGATAATCTTTGCAAAACATGCAGAGAAATGTCAGGGTGATTTTGTTTGTAAGGAAATAATAAGAGGGTTAGGGATACTTCCCTTGTCTAAAATTTGGTCAGAGTAATCGTCAGATTTGTCCGGACAAATTTTGTCTGTGTCATGACACAGGCAGTGCTTGCTAAGTAACAAAATTAAGAAAATAAACAGAAAAAATTGAGAGACTCTTTAATCATTTTAGCAACATATCCCGTTATTATATATAGAGAGTCACAAGAAAGGAGGCTGGAGCGTGTTAAGTGATGATAAATTAATAGAACAGATTAAGGCTGGCGAGGAACAGGCGGCAGAAGAACTGATTACACGCTATTATGCATCCATACTGCGTTATTGCAGATGGCATTGCTCCAGCGTGGAAAAAGCCGAAGATTTGACGCAGGAAACATTCTACAAGTTGTTCAAAAATATATCCGGCTATAAAGGAAAAAGAAAATTTAAAGCCTATTTATATACCATTGCAAACAGACTGTGTATTGATGAAAGCAGAAAGTCCCCTTCTTATCCGTTAGAGGATGAAGAAAGTATAGTTGATGAATGTAATGAAATACTCAGGCTGGAGGATAAGGAGGAGGTAAATTATCTTTTAAGTACTTTATCCCCTGAACAAAGGGAAGCAATTATATTACGCTTCGGAGAGCAGCTTGAGTTTCATGAAATAGCAAAAGTGATGGGGTGTAACATGAGAACTGCACAAAGCAGAGTCCGGAATGGATTAAAAATCATGAGGAAGGAGCAGGGAAATGAAAGATAGAACCATGAAAAGCAACTTGTATCATTCTCTAGGACAGGAAGTACAACCGAAGAGGCTGGAAGAAACCATAATATGTTGTAAAAAAATAATGCAGAAGCAAATGATTTGCAAGGAGGAACCACGAACAAGTTTCTTTCGGTATTTATCGGATGTGTTCCGATATGAAGGAATCCCCATTTTTATTCTGCAGGCAGTAACCTTATTTTTGGTTTGTATCACGATTGCTGGTGTGGCGGATATTCCGGAGAATATACCGGTATATATGCCGTTTTTTGTGTTAGCAGCCGTGCCTGTATTATTCAAGAGTCAGATATATGGAATGAGTGAAATTGAGGCAGTGACGAGAGCATCAGGCGCTCAGATTATGTTGGCAAAATTAGTCTTGGCAGGAGCTGCTAATTTGATATGCATTACTGTTGTTCTATGTTTGGAAGTATCGATGCCCAACAACAATAGCAATATTGGTCTGGGACAAATGGTGTTGTTCGGACTGGTTCCATATTTGTTTTGTATGACTGGAATGCTTAGACTGGTACGGTTACAAAGAAAAGAGAATGTATGGAAAGGTGTAGTTATAATGCTTGGTTCCAGTGTTGGATTTGCGCTTTCAACAAGAATAATACCGTGGCTGTATGTTACATCCGCGGTTGGGTTCTGGCTAATTGCATTCGTAGTATTCGGGATATTTTTTGCAAAGGAAGTTTTATTTATTGTAGAGATGAGAAAGGAAGGAAAAATGTATGGAATTATCGCTTGACCGATTAACGAAGCATTATGGAAATAAAATAGCAGTAGATTGTGTCAGTGCTACTTTAAGACCGGGAGTATATGGTCTTTTGGGAGCAAACGGTGCAGGAAAAACTACTTTGATGCGAATGTTGTGTGCTATTTTGGAGTCTACTTCCGGCGAGGTGCTGCTTGATGGAAAAGAAGTAGCTTCAATGGGGGCTGATTACAGGAATGTACTGGGATATTTGCCACAGGATTTTGGGTACTATCCAAATTATTCAGCAAAGGAGTTTTTGATGTATGTTGCAGCACTGAAAGGAATACCAAAGGATATTGCTAAGAAAAGAACGGAGGAACTGCTGGAAGTAGTAGGGTTAAGTAATGTGGCAAATAAGAAGATAAAAACCTTCTCCGGCGGTATGAAGCAGAGAGTAGGTATTGCCCAGGCATTACTGAATAATCCGCAGATTTTGATTTTGGATGAACCTACAGCGGGACTTGATCCGAAAGAGCGTGTACGATTCCGTAATTTACTTTCGGAATATGCAGGAGATAAAATAGTGATTCTGTCCACGCATATTGTTTCGGACATTGAGGCAATTGCGGATGAAGTGTTACTGATGAAAAAAGGTAAATTTGTGCTACAGGGAACCGTTCAGGAATTAACAGAAAAAGCAAATGGTAAAGTTTGGGAACTCACTGTTTCTCCGGCAGAAGCAAGAAAGTGGCAGACAAGAACAACTGTTGCGAATTTAAGACATGAGGGAAAAGACATTGTACTTCGTATTATTTCAGACAATATGCCCAGCGAACAAGCAGTGCCGTGTGAAGCTACATTGGAAGACCTTTATTTGTATTATTTCCCGACAGAAGAAGGGGGACAGTAAAATGGAATTATTCTTACTAGAGCATAAGAAACTATGGAGAAAGCAAGTGGTGAAGATATGCGTACTGTTATGCGTTGTCTATATTGTGGTTTTTGGAAGCATTTTGTCATTTCAGTGGTTTACATTTGGAAGTTTAGATGATTATACAAGTGCTTTTGGTAACAATTTTGATGGCTATCAGATGATAAGGAAGAGTCAGGAATATGCACTTACTTTTGACGAGGAATTAACGGATGAAACATTACAGCAGATAGTGAGAGATTATCAGAGAATATATGCAGTCGGGACAGATGAGGAATTAGGAAATACAGAATGGAAAACTGTTAATAGCTGGCTAAGTATGTTGTATCCTGAATTAAAGGACCCGGGAATAAATCCGCCAGCCTACAGTTCGATGATTACTTATGTCAATCCGGATGAACTGACAGGATTTTATGAGAGAAGAGAACTGGCAATTAATGACTTTTTGGAAAGTAATGGGCAGGTAGGAGAGGAAAAAGAATATCTGCTAAATATGGCACAGAAAGTAGAGACTCCATTTCGATATGAATGGGTAGAAGGATGGTCGCAACTCCTTGGAAGTATGATTGCTGATTTGGGTATTGTAATGGCATTATTTATGGCAATTACATTATCGCCGTTATTCGCAGAAGAGTGGCACTCCAATACAAGCTCATTGCTGCTGACAACGAAAAACGGGTGGGAGAAAGTTGCATTTGCAAAAATTTTAACGGGATTAGTGTTCACTTTGGAATTTTATGCAATATTGGTAATTCCAAGCATCCTATCGCAGCTGTTTTTTATGGGGACATCCGGATGGGATATGCCGATTCAGAATATTAAACCTCTTGCAGTTGCACCCATGAATATGTTACAGGCTGAAATATATGAGTATGCTTTTGCGTTATTTGGTGTAATCGGATACGCAGGTATTGTAATGTATATTTCAGCCAAAGTAAAAAATAATGTGTTGGCATTGTTGCTTAGTTTAACAGCAGCATATGGGCCAATGATGGTTGCACAGTATCTTCCCTATGAAATGCAAAAAGCATTGGATTTGTTACCGTTAGTTGGAAGCGGTGCGGATGTTTTTAGGACAAATACTTTTCATGTCTTTGGAACATATATATGGTCTCCATATCTGTTGATTACAATTCCGGTTTTGATTGGTATCTGTTGTATGCCGTTTGCAATTAAAAATTGGTCAAGAAGATTAAAGGCATAGGAAGAATATGGCAGTAAAAAAGAAAAAAGGAAAATGGATTGTAAAACTACTGAAAGCAGTAGTTATGGTGTATCTACTGTTGATTTTATTTCAACTGATTGCTGATGCTTACTCGAAATTGAGCGTTACACATAATATTCCGGTTTCAGAGGAATGGAATTTAATTATTGTGAATCGTTGGAATGAATTGCCGGAAGATTATAGTGTAGAATTGACAGAATTATCAAATGGTCAGACGGTAGACAGCAGAATTTATCCTTACTTACAGGAAATGTTTGATGCAGCAAGGGCAGAGGGGATATATCCGATTGTCAGAGAAGGCTATAGAACTGCGGAAGAACAGCAGGAGATACTGGATGAGAAGATACAAATCTACATAAATCAGGGATATTCACAGTCGAGAGCAGAAAGAACAGCGAAAGAATGGGTGGCATTGCCGGGGACTAGTGAGCATCAATTAGGGATTGCAGTAGATATTAATGCAGACAAATCAAAGTGCAGTAATGAGGAAGTTTACACATGGCTTGCTGAGAATGCTTATAAGTATGGGTTCGTTTTAAGGTATCCTATGGGGAAACAGGAAATTACCGGGACAAGCTATGAGCCGTGGCATTATCGTTATGTAGGAGAAGAAGCTGCACTGGAAATTTATGAACAGGGAATATGCCTAGAAGAATATTATGAGTAATTGATTGAGGAGGGAGGATTATAGCTAAGTTATTATTACTTTCCCTTGAGGAAAATGAGGACGAACTATTAAATGCGGTTATGTCAGTTTTGGATGGTTTTGAAAATAAAACGCATATGACAAAAGAGAATTTTTGCACAAAATTAGTTTTTGAAGGAATGGAAATAGATGTTTCAAGAAGATTGATATATCGAGTAAAGAGAGAGATTAAGACTACGTTTGTCGAGTTTGAAATTCTGCATTTATTGGCAAGAAATCCGGGCAGAGTATTTAGTAAGGAACAGATATATGACATTGTATGGAAAGAACAATACTCTGGCGATTACAATATCGTAATGAGCCATATTAGGAATATTAGAGAGAAGATTGAGGATGATCCAAGTAGACCTGTTTATATACAGACGGTTTGGGGAGTTGGGTATCGGTTTAATGGAAGAAGTGACTAAAAATTTTGTTGCTTCTTCTATTTATTTGGTGCACATGAAGAAAAGTATGATATAATAAATGTGGAATTATTTGCTCAAGTGGAGGTGATAATGTGGATGCAAACGAGATTTCGTTAGATGTGGAATATGAAAAGCGAGATGAAAATGGTAAATTAGAGTATGAAGGAATTTCGTTTGTGAAAGATGAATTTCCTGTTTTTTTGAAGCAAACAATATCTCCGATATATAAGGATGAGGAATATAATGTCCAGATGAAAGAAGTAGCCATAGATATGACAGGATTTGATTCGGTAAATTTGCAGGCAGTTTTTGATACGATGCCTAAGGTAAGTAATTTCAGAATCGGAGAATTAGTGGCAGAAAAGATAGTAGAGAGCAGATATAATGCCAAATTTACATATAATAGTGATAGAGACTTGAAAAATCCAAATAGTAATAATACTGGTGCAGATTTGGTTGGATTTATTGAGATGGAAGATGGTGCAGTTAACTTCCTTTTTGGAGAAGTTAAAACATCTGAGGAGCAGGCAGCACCTCCAGGGGTCATGTATGGAGCAACAGGAATGATTGATCAACTAGTAGAACTAGGAACAAGCCCCGACAAATTGAAATCTTTGGTGAAATGGATATTTATTAAATGTACTGTAGATAAAGATTTATTGGTACAAAAGTATATCAAAGAAGCAATGCAACATTATGTGAAAGATAGAAGTAACGTTCAGTTGATTGGTGTATTAGTAAGAGATACAAATCCAGATGAGAAGGATTTGAAAAATAGATATAACGATTTAAGAAAGAAGATTGACGGACAGCATAATGTTCAGTTATTAGCAGTTTATTCGAATTATAAAATGAAAAATGGAGCATGGGAAAAGTTAATCTAGGAGGTATTTTATGTCTAATTGGTCTGAAAATTGGATATATAAATTAATACCGCAAGAGGAATATAAACTTGCATTTGATATGGTAAATAGCAAGTCTATTTCGTGTGCCCTAAATCAGAATGAGGAGATTGATTATTCACGGATAGAACATGTACAGGATATTCTAGAACTTACTTTAATGGACATTCTTAAATCAGAGGATATTAAGGAAAAAGAAGTTGCTGAAGTAAGTCAAAAAATTTATTTGTTATTGTCTGCTTTACCAATGCCATTAGATAGTATTGATAAAGCAAAGCATGTTTTAAATATATTAGTATATTCTTATATTGGAGAACAATGGGAAAGTGGAAGAAGGTATCTAATAGAAAACGATATCAATATTTTAATTGAAGAAAAAGATGATTGGAATATTTGCGTTTTTAAAAAAATAAGTAATGCATTATTTTTACTTGTAAAAAAAGAAAATTGGCAAGATTTAACAATGGCATGCCAGTTGATTTCTGAACTTAGAGAAGAACAAAAACAATTTGAGTTGGAGTATATCAATTCTATAACACCTAATAATAAGATGCTTGCTACATATGAATTGATTAGTTTGTATCATTTAGCTAAAATCGTAGATTTAATGGCTACATTTATGACAAATGGCGAAATGGTGGACATAAGAGAACAGATTGGAATGCATTTTGGTAAGGCTATTGAAGCAGCGGAAGAAGGAGGAATTGTATCTCTTAACTTGTTGTTGATAATGCTTCAAAGAATGCTTCAAAAGATGATTTCAAATTCTGTATGGATGGTTACACAAAGAGTAAATTCGAGAGTTACAAAGTTTGTAAGAAATATAACATCACAGGAAAAAGCAATCTTTGAACTTATGTATCCACAAAAGCATGCTATTTTGGAAGAGGGATTATTGGATCCGGCTCACAAGGCAGTTGTTGTTAATATGCCTACTTCTAGTGGAAAAACATTAATTGCACAATTTAGAATTCTCCAAGCATTAAATCAATTTAGTGAGGATAATGGTTGGGTAGTATATATTGCGCCTACCCGAGCATTGGTAAATCAAGTGGCTTCAAAATTAAAAAAAGAATTTGAACCCATTGGGATAAAGGTTGAAAAGATGAGTGGAGCGATTGAAATAGACTCGTTCGAAAATAATATGCTCACCGATAGCAAAGACAGATTTGATGTGTTAGTTGTTACACCTGAAAAGATGAATTTGTTAATTAGGGATGATATTGAAACTAAAATGGGAAGGCCATTAGCGTTGGCGGTTGTGGATGAAGCTCACAACATTGAAGAAGAGAGTAGAGGAATTAATTTAGAAATACTTTTGGCAAATATAAAAAATGATTGTTCAAAGGCAAATTTCTTGTTGTTGACGCCATTTATAAAAAATAGTGATGAGATTGCAAAATGGTTGGATGCAGATAGCCCTAAGTCAATTAGTTTAGCACTTGATTGGAAACCTAATAAGAGAATATTAGGAGCTATTTATCCTGAAGGCAGTAGAAGAAATTGGAAGTTGTTTTATCAAACATTATTAACTAATAGTGCAGAGATACAGTTTGAGAAAAAGATGATATTGTCTGATGAAACGTTAATAGATGTGACTAGAAGTAACTTAAATAAAATGAAATTAGCTATAGCGTCAACCATAAGATTAGCTGATAGAAAAGGGATTTTAGTTATAGGAGGGCATGTAAAGGATTGTTGGAATATTGCTCATGCATTATATGAAAAGTTAGATTTAGAATGTAATGATGATGATGTAGAACTTGTGAAGAAATATGTGGCTACGGAATATGGTGAGGAGTTCGAACTTGTGCACTTATTGACAAAGGGTATTGCAGTGCATCATTCCGGACTTTCTGATGAAGTAAGAGTATTAATAGAGTGGCTAATGGAAAGAGGAAAACTTAATATATTGGTAGCTACAACGACTATTGCCCAAGGAATAAATTTTCCGGTATCAACAATTATAATGGCATCAATTTCATATCCCTATACGTCAGAGATGCCTGTACGCGATTTTTGGAATTTAGTAGGTAGAGCTGGCAGGGCAGGACAAAATGATGTTGGAATGATAGGAATAGCAATTGGAGCTAGTAATGACAGGCAAAAGCAGGAGGAATTGACGAAATTAACTAGATATGTAAAAAAGTCAACGGAAGAATTGGTTTCTCAATTGCAAAAACTTGCAGAAAATACTATTGAGTTTGGTAAACAATTTTCTCTGACAAGTCAGTTTTATAATCCGGAATGGTCGCAGTTTTTACAGTATATTACACATATGTTTAATCAGTGTAAGGATTTAGGTGAGTTTGAGGAAAAGACAGATTTGTTTTTGAGAAGGACATTTGGATATTCCAATATTGAGCCGAGAAAACAAAAAATACTTCTTTCTGCTGTTAAGGAATATGGTGAGGTCTTAAATAGAAATAAGGGATTGGCAAAATTATCTGATTCAACAGGATTTTCAATGGAGACATTGGGGCGTACTGCATATAAAATCAAGGAATTGGGAATTCGTCAAGATACATTAAAGGGTTCTTCTTTATTCAGCAATGATAGTCAACTAAAAGACTTAATTGGAATAATGATGAATATTCCTGAAATAAGTAAAAATATGCAGGATATAGCAAAAGGAAATAGAAATTTATCAGGAGATATGATTGCTCGGCTTACAACAGATTGGGTAAATGGAACAAAGTTAGAAGCATTAGCAAGTCGCTATTTTGGTGATGATAGAGATGCGATGACGGAATGTTGCCAAGCAATATATGGTAAATTGGTGAATTCTGCAACATGGGGATTGTCTACGATTCAGAAGTTAGGTATTAAAGAAGATAGTCTAAGTGAAGAGGAACTTCAAAAGGTGTCTAACTTGCCTGCAATGATTTATTATGGTGTTAATTCAGATGAAGCTATTTTGATGCGTATGAATAATGTGCCTAGAAGTGTGGCATCAGAAATGGGTGTTGAGTACAAAAAGGACTTTGATGATATCTACAAGCAGTCTTCTTATGAAATTAGACAATGGATTGAAGGTTTAACATCTGATAAATGGGATGCATTTGCTGAAAATAAAAGAGGAATGTCAGGTAGCGATTACAAAGCAATTTGGAAAGTGCTTAATAATGAAACATAATTATACTTTTAATTGCTTGTCTTTGTAATGGTGTGATGGGAGAACTTATGGAGTGTAGAAGTACAGAAAAAAGACAGTGGATTGTCCAAAACTATAACGTTGAGCCAATGGCACATATTCAGTTATTGGCAGGTCAAACAAAACATAGTGATGCTGGAGCAACTATTGAGAAGGACTACTATATTTTTGAAGCAGTACATAAGATCAATGGAGCAAAAGAGGTTATTCAATGTGGAATGGGGGCTGCAAGAGATTTCCTTAAGTTGTTAAATCACGAGGGATTACCATTATTTAATCCTTTGCATGGAGAAGGTGAAATGGGTGGTAATGGTGGAGAACCTAGAGGTGGTGGAAATGGTGGTAGGCGAGTGCAAGAAATATGGAATCCAACAGCTAGACAGTTGTATAATGCAATAATGTGGTTGATTATTGCATGGGATGCAAAGCCTGGGACACCACTGTTTGAATTTAGAAGTGATATCGTACAATACAAAAGGGTTGTGCCTTTTGGCTGGAAAGTGAAGAGGGTAAATTCTGCAATTCAAAGTGGGGGAAAAGGGAGAACCCTTACAGAGATTATTGATGGTTTCAGACAGGATAATGATGTAAGAGATAACTTGTGTCAATTTGATTTGTTAACAGAGATAATTAATAATTATACAGATCAAGATGGGAATCCTGTGCATATACAATCATATTTTTAGGGTATGTAAAATAGGGTTATGTGCTGAGTACACCTTGAGTACAAAAACAATGCGATTCAAAATAATCCCTGCAAAATCAGCAAATGATGCAACGAAAAGTAGAAACATCACACCAAAATAAACCTAAAATATTCTTGCATGAAACGAGTTTGAGTAAAAAATATAAAGCCGAAATCCCTTGTAAATACCGGGGATTTCGGCTTTTTCTTTTTGTTTGTAATACTGAAGTGATACGAAAATTTTTTAAAAATTTTTCTGCGTCTGTGTATATAAAACCACATTTTACGATTAACCTACTCCGCTTTAAAAATACGAATCCACGGTGGCTTAATTCTTGTACGGGGATAAAAACTGCAGAGGTTTGTTACCATTCATCACCTATCTTTTGGAAGCGTCTTAGCTTTTTATCATATCCAGAAAATATTGGTGAACAGATAAATCATTATTAAGTTCAGGATGAAACGCAGTCGCAAGTTGTTTGTTATGACGTGCAGCAACAATATGATTGTTTACAGTTGCTAACGGTTGCGCTTCACCGAAAACATCTTCAATGTAGGGCGCACGAATGAATGTCATCGGAATTTTCCCGATACCTTTAAAAAACTCTTCTGTATAAAAGCTGCCAAGTTGTCGCCCATAAGCATTTCGCACTGCCACTATATCCATTGTAGAAAAATGTATCCTGTCATCGTTTTGAATTTTCTTTGCAAGCAACAAAAGTCCTGCACAGGTACCAAACACCGGAAGTCCGGCCTGTATCATTTTTTTCAATGGGTCATAAAGCTCAAGTTCTCGCATTAGTTTCCCCTGAACGGTGCTTTCGCCTCCGGGGATAATGAGTCCGTCAAATGATTGGTTCAAATCTCGTTTTTGACGAATTTCAACAGAAGGAACACCAAGCTTTGATAACATCTGTTCATGCTCAATAAAAGCCCCTTGCAGGGCAAGCACTGCAATACGCATAATTTATTTTCCTCTCTCAGCCATCAATAGTTCAATTTCCTGTTCATTAATACCTACCATTGCTTCTCCCAAATCTTCGGATAATTCAGCAAGTATTTTGGCGTCAGTAAAATTCGTGACTGCCTTAACAATAGCTGCAGCCCTCTTTTCGGGATTACCGGATTTGAAGATGCCGGAACCTACGAATACGCCCTCTGCACCGAGTTGCATCATGAGCGCTGCGTCTGCCGGAGTTGCCACACCACCGGCGGCGAAATTCACTACGGGAAGTTTTTTGTATTCATGAACATACTTTACAAGTTCATAAGGAACTTGAAGTTGTTTTGCTGTATCAAACAATTCATCCTGCGCCATAGAACCTATACGACGAATTTCTGAATACATCATTCTCATATGTCTTACGGCCTGCACAATATCTCCTGTACCGGGTTCTCCTTTTGTCCGGATCATGGATGCACCTTCGTTAATACGGCGCAGTGCCTCACCAATATCCTTTGCACCGCATACAAAGGGCACATCGAACTGTGTTTTGTCAATATGGTATTTATCATCTGCCGGAGAGAGAACTTCTGACTCGTCTATGTAATCAATCTCAATTGCCTGCAAAATTTGTGCTTCCGCAAAGTGACCGATGCGACATTTTGCCATGACAGGAATCGATACCGCTTCCTGAATCCCCTTAATCATTTTAGGGTCACTCATACGGGAAACGCCACCGGCAGCACGAATATCGGCCGGAATTCTCTCAAGAGCCATAACAGCACAAGCACCCGCTGCTTCTGCAATTTTTGCTTGTTCAGGGGTGGTTACATCCATGATAACACCACCCTTTAACATTTGAGCCAGATTTTTGTTTAACTCAAATCTTTTTTCTGACATTTTATTGTCCTCCTTGATTTCGTGATAGGGGTATTATATAATTTGACTGACTATATCGGAATAACCAGAAAAGGAGTATTATATATAACCAGATGAACTTGAATATAGACAGAAATTCAAAATTGCCCGCATATGTTCAACTGTATAATCGTCTGAAGGAGGATATTGTAAAAGGCATATATGGTTATGGTAGTAAACTGCCATCTAAAAGATTAATGGCGACAGAGACAGGGATAAGTACTATAACAATAGAACATGCCTATGCTTTGCTCTGCGATGAAGGGTATATCGAATCTCGGGAAAGAAGTGGTTTCTTTGTAATTTTCCGTTCGGATGATGGTTTTGCTTCGTCACCGAAAGAATCTGTTTCACACATTGCGCATCATAATTCCCGTAACTCGGCTTTTGAGTTTCCATTCTCGGTTTTAACCAAAACTATGCGTCGTGTGCTGAACGATTACGGAGAAACGATACTGGAAAAGTCTCCCAATTATGGATGTACGGAACTTAGAGAAGCGCTCAGACAATATCTGGCGCGTAATCGCAGTATCTATGTTGAAACGGAACAAATCATTATAGGTTCCGGTGCGGAATATCTTTATAGTTTGATAGTTGGGATTTTAGGGAGAGAACGGATTTATGCGCTGGAATCTCCGTCATATGAAAAAATTGAACAGGTGTATAGAACAGCAGGCGTAAACTGTGATTTGTTGCCGCTTGGTTCTGATGGAATAGATAGCTTTGCACTGAATAAAACGAAAGCGACAGTCCTGCATATATCTCCTTATAGAAGTTTCCCTACAGGAATCACTGCATCAGCATCTAAACGATACGAATATATACGATGGGCAAAAGCGGCTGACCGATTTATTGTAGAAGATGATTTTGAATCAGAGTTTACGTTGGCGAGCAAGCCGGAGGAAACTCTGTTTGCATTGTCAGAAGATAGAAACGTAATCTACTTAAACACATTTTCAAAAACGATTTCTCCATCTTTGCGTGTAGGATACATGGTCTTGCCTAAGCACCTTATAAGCCGATTTTCAGATGCACTTGGTTTTTTCTCCTGTACTGTTCCAACGTTTGAGCAATTCGTGTTAGCAGAATTAATTTCAGGAGGCGATTTTGAGAGACATATCAATCGTGTACGAAGGGCAAAGCGCAAAAAACTAACTTCCGAATCACTATAGGTGACAACTGGTCAAATACGCGGTTCCCCTTTTGGATTGCTGTTTCAAAGTATAGTTTTGTTGCGCTGAAAATCCATCAGGGCTTGCGAATAAAAATATTCAAAACCAGTGCAACTCCACTTAAAGCAAGCAACATCATAAAGGCAGCGGGATATCCGCCGGTAATTTCCAAAATCTTATTAGATACGGTAGCAATCAGGGAACCGCCCATAACGGTAAAGGTCATCAGCGCCATGTTATTGGAAAAGTGCTTCATTCCAAAGAAGGTTGACGTAAATGCCGCGGTGATTGTCGGGCATGCGCCATAAGACAAACCGGTCAGACATAAGCCGGCAATGCAAAGAGGCAGTGAGCCGATGGATACTGCAAGCAGTGTTACGGCAGCGGCGCAAATCGTCAGTACGTTAGCACAAAGCATGGTTTTGCGGCGGCCGATGCTGTCAAATAAGCTGCCTGTCAGGATACGTCCCAAACCGTTGCATACGGAAAGGACACCGACCAGGAAAACGGCCAGGGCTTCCGGCGCGTTTACGGATAAGGCCAAGTCTCTGGCAAAGCTGATTACCGAGCTTCCTACCGCAGCCAGGAAAGAAATACAAATAAAGGCCATCCAGAAAGAGGGGCGGCAAAGCATCTGTCCGGAGGTGTAATCTTTTTTCTCAAAGTCTTCTGCTTTGGCTGCTTTGGATACCTTAGGCTGAGGGAGAACGGTTCCTTCTCCGGGTTTCTTTAACAGAAGTCCCGCCAAAACCAAAACAAAGCAAAGGGAAACGCCTAAAATAATATAGGTAGTGCGCCAGCCCAGAGAACTTTTAAAGAGAGCATCCGCCAGATTGCCGAGAAGCAGGGCGGAAGCACCGAAGCCCATCATCAGACAGCCGGAGCAAAGTCCCTTTTTGTCAGGAAACCAGGCACTGACAGTAGAAATAAGTACATTGTAAGCAATACCGATGCCGATGCTGGCAAGGACCCCGTAAGTGATATATAACATACCCACAGAGGAACCGCGAAGAAAAGCAGTCAGAATAAATCCAAGCGCAGCGAAAACGCCGGCAACGATAAGTGCAAGTTTAACGCCTGCGCTTTTGGCAAGCCGGGCGCCCAGCAGACCGCCGATACAAAAGATGCTCATTGCCAGGGTGAAGTTTAAGGCAAGTTCCGAAACGCCCCATCCGAATTCTCCGGCAAGGGGAGTTTTTAAGATAGACCATGCATATAAAACACCGGCAAACAGCATGGCAACCACGCCGACAGCCAGATAAAACCAGCGTACAGACAGTTCAGACGCACTTTTTTTCATTGGGAAACCTCCAAAATGTTTTCATTTATATGAAAAAGTATTTTACTATGTTTTGTGAAAAAAGTCCAGTTATTCAGGGCGTGTATTATGCAACTAAACAATGGACGCAGGCTTTATTTTGTGTTATTCTGATAAGGATGAATACGGCTTGTATTTTTTTTAGAGGGCATAAACGAAATAAAGTTTACGATATAACGAAATACAAGTTCCGAAGAAAAACAAAAGGAGAAAAAAGATGACTGTTGAAAACAAAAAAGTCGATGTCGACTACACAAACGAAGTAGTACCTTCCAAAGCCCGTAAAGGGTTCCTGCCTATGTTTGCCATTATGCTTGGCTTTACCTTCTTCTCTGCCAGCATGTGGACCGGTGTAGACCTTGCAAATGGTCTGGACTTAAAGGGATTTATACTTGCGATTTTAATCGGTGGTGTGATTTTAGCTGCTTATACCGGTGCCCTCGGTTATATCGGTAGCCAGACAGGTCTTTCTTACGACCTTCTTTCCCGCCGTGCTTTTGGTAAAGCAGGTTCCAAACTTCCCTCCGCAATGATTGGTCTGACCCAAATTGGTTGGTTCGGTGTAGGTGCGGCAATGTTTGCGATTCCCGCGGCACAGGTGCTTGCTCCCGATTCTAAGATTTTACCTTATATTCTGGTACTTATCGTAGGTGTATGTATGACCGGCTCCGCATATTTCGGAATTAAAGGTCTTGAAATCGTAAGTTATATTTCTGTTCCCCTGATTGCAATCCTTGGTACCTATGCCATGGTAACTGCTACGGTTCAGGGCGGCGGACTCCATGCAATCTTCAATAAGTCTACCGGCGGTCTGACTCTGTTTGCGGGCATTGGCCTGGTAATCGGTTCTTTCGTAAGCGGTGGTACTGCGACACCCAACTTTACCCGTTTTGCAAAGAATAACAAGATTGCGGTTTGGACAACAGTTATTGCATTCTTCCTTGGAAATACATTGATGTTCTGCTTCGGCGGTGTGGCAGGTGCGTTCACCGGAAGCAACGACATTTTCTGGGTTATGATTGAATTGAATCTCGGTATTTGGGCATTCCTTGTACTGGGTGCCAATATTTGGACCACCAATGATAACGCGCTTTATACCGGTGCACTGGGACTTTCCAACATTACCGGTAAGGCAAAGAAACCCATGGTTATTTTGTCAGGTATTGTTGGTACCGTAGCAGCGATTTGGTTGTACAATAACTTCTGTAACTGGCTTACCATCTTAAATGCAACCCTTCCTGCAGTAGGTGTAATCCTGATTGCAGACTACTTCTTAGATAAGAAGAAATACGCAGAAGATGCAGAAGTACCTGCAGGAACCAACTGGGCAGCCATTATCGGTGTCATTGCAGGTGCGGTGATCGGTAACTTAACCGGCGGTAATATCATTCCCGGCTTTACCTTTGGTATCGCAGCCGTTAACAATGCGGTTGTTTCCCTGGCATGCTATTTCATCGGTAAAAAATTAGCAAAATAAATAAGACTGAAAATAAAATAGGAAAGAGACTGGACTTTGTGCTGTGATGGTACAAAGTTCAGTTTTTCATTCCGTATCGTGAAAGTGAGGCTTTTATGCTTTATCAGAATTTGTATATTGAAAATGCGGATACTACAAGTGATATCCGTGTAACTGACGGAAAATTTGAAGAAATTGCGGCACATCTTGAGCCCCGGGAGGGCGAAGAATGTGTGGATTTCGGCGGTAAGCTGGCGCTTCCTCCTTTTATTGAATCCCACGTTCATTTGGATACCTGCCTTACAGCCGGTGACCCCGTATGGAACATGAGCGGTACCCTGTTTGAAGGAATTGAGTGCTGGTCTCTTCGGAAAGAAAAACTGACCAAGGACGATGTAAAAGAGCGTGTAAACCGCGTGGTTCGCATGTATGCGGCCAACGGTATCCAGCATATCCGTACCCATGTGGATGTGACCGACCCGAAACTGACGGCCATGGAAGCACTGATTGAACTTAGGGAAGAGTTAAAGGATGTGATGAACATTCAGATTGTTGCATTCCCTCAGGAAGGAATTGAAAGCTATCCCAACGGCCGGAAACTGATGGAAGATGCAGTGCGGATGGGCGCTGATTGTGTGGGTGCCATTCCTCATTTTGAATTTACCAGGGAGTACAGCGTATCTTCCCTGAATTTTGCCATGGAGCTGGCGGAGAAATATGACAAGCTGGTGGATGTCCACTGCGATGAAATCGATGATGAAGCTTCCAGAGGACTGGAGACACTTGCAACCCGTGCACTGGAAAGCGGCCTTGCGGACCGGGTAACGGCAAGTCATACTACGGCAATGCATTCCTATAACAATGCTTACGTCCAGAGACTGATGCGCCTCCTTAAAATGAGCGGCATCAACTTTGTGGCAAACCCGTTGGTAAATACCCATTTGCAGGGACGTATCGATACGTATCCGAAGCGTCGCGGTATTACCCGTGTTAAGGAACTTAGGGCAAACGGAATCAATGTTTCCTTTGGACATGATGATATTTTCGACCCCTGGTATCCCATGGGAACCGGTTCCATGCGTGATGTGGTATTTATGGGACTCCATGTTTGCCAGATGATGGGATATGAGGACATCCGTTCTTCTTATAATTTTATATCAAACAATGCGGCACGTACCCTTCACTTAGGGGATAAGTACGGTATTGCGGCAGGGCGTCCGGCGGACTTTATTGTACTGGATGCAAAGGATTATTATGATGCTTTAAATACCAATGCACCGGTGCTGGCATCCGTAAAGGGCGGTGTGAAAATCGCTGCGTCCATACCCGGAACGAAAAAAGCGTTGTTTTAATAGGATGATGTTGTTTTAAGATGATGATAGGAAAAGGGGACAAGCGGATGTAAATGTCGAAAGAGGAATTGAAAAAGTATTATCAGGACACCATGTACGGCAGGTGGAGAAGCGGTTTTACTTTATCATTGCCGCGTATATGGGCGAGGACTGGGTGAATGCACCCTCCATGTGGGAATGTTATAAGAAGGCCGATGAGATTTATACGCAGATGGGCTTAAGGGAACATCTCGTGGTGCATTTCCATAAAGAAGGACACGCGGTGATCGAAGAAGATATGAAACTTTTGATTTCATATTTTAATAAGATGTATTATGGTCTGGGCGAAGAGCCGGATTGGGCGATGCTTAAGACCACGGCCTTTGCAGAGCAATAATTATTTCATCTGCACATAAAACATAAAAGAAGAAAGCGAGAGTATTTAGCGTGCAATCAGAAGGATTATTTAGTAAAAAGGCCACCGGCTGGTTTAAGGGACTGGCCATTATCATGGTGATTTTGTCCCACTTTGCGGAGTGGTGGTCATGGTTTCAGGTAGAAGAGGGCGTGAGTGAGTTAATCCGCTACGGAGTTTCCCGGTTTGGTCCCTACGGCGTGGGAATTTTCTTTTTGTTTTCCGGCTATGGATTGAGTAAATCTGCGGGAGATAAGCGTATTGGCTTTCGTTTTATCCTGAAACGGTTTGTAAATGTATACATACCCTATTTATTGATAGTGATAGCGATTAAGCTTTTGTCCGGCGGCTTTGCGTCCAAGGAAGATGTGCTTAAAATTTTTTACGGCCAGGACTTTTGGTATATGACGGTGCTGTTTTCTTTTTATCTGGCATTTATGGCGATTTGGTTTGTGTTTGCAAACCGGCATATCCGGGCGGTGCTTATGGCGGCCTTTACCTGGTGGTACAGCAACTATCTGTATACCGGCGGCAAAATGGATTTCTGGTTTATTTCCAACATTGCCTTTGCGGTGGGTGTGCTGTTTGCCTTGTATGAACCGGAACTTATGAAGCTGCCGAAAAAACTGTGGAGTATCCCGGCGGTGTTATTCGGCCTGGGTTCCTGTTATGTGGTTTATTCCGCGCTTTATGTAGAGCATGTTTTTGCAGAACCGATTGATGAGCACAGATGCAGGATGCTGGCGGTGGCGGTATTTATCTTGTTTATTGCTTCTCTGGCGGCAGCCTGGAAGTGGTATGATGTGATAATACCGTTTCTTGGGAAGTATTCGATTTATCTCTATTTGTGGCATACCTACTTGTTTATGTGGGCGGTGAATCACTATACAGAGAAGGAAATCCCGGTCAGATTTGTAATTGCAACAGCGTTGATATTAGGGGTAGCAATCGGAATGGGCATCGTAATGGAGCTTTTGTTAAAGCCCGTTAACCGGTTATTATCCAAAAAGAAAAAGAAAGTGCCGGCAGAACCGGCGTCAAATAACGGAGGTGTATGATGAGTTTAAAAAAGGCCTATGAGCAGTATTTTAAGATTGGAACTTCAGTATCCAAATGGAACATGGAGTGGCCCCAGGCTGCAAAGGAATTACAGAAGCATTATAACAGTATCACCGGCGAAAATGGTATGAAGCCTATGTTTGTACTGGATATGGAGGAAAATGTTGAGCATCCCGAAAAGTACAATTTAAATCCGGCACTGAATTTTGATTCTATCCGTGCGTTTCTGAAATTTTCCACGGAAAATGAACTGGGACTTCGCGGTCATACCCTGGTTTGGCACAATCAGACTCCGTTTTGGTTTTTTAAGGAAAATTACAGCCTGGATGAAAAGGCACCCTGGGCTGACAGGGAGACCATGCTTGCCAGAATGGAAGGCTATATCAAAGGCGTGCTTACTTTTGTGGAAAATGAGTGCCCCGGTGTGATTTATGCCTGGGACGTGGTAAATGAGGCCATGGAAGAAAATGAAGAGGATGGTTGGAGAAAGAAATCTCCCTGGTATCAGACAGTGGGAGAGGACTTTGTAGCGTATGCATTCCGTTTTGCCCGCAAATATGCAGGTCCCGGCGTGAAGCTTTTTTACAATGATTACAATACCTTCCTTCCTAAAAAGAGAGAGGATATCTGCAATCTGATTTTGAAACCGCTTTTGGCAGAAGGTGTCATCGACGGCATTGGTATGCAGGGACATCTGATTTTGAATGACAGTGATTTGAAGGAATTTGAGAAGTCTGTTCATACGTTCGGAGAACTTGGACTGGAGGTACAGGTGACGGAACTTGATATTCATTGTAACAGCCCGGAAGAAGAGGCAATGAAGCAGCTTGCGGATACTTATGCGAAGTTGTTTGGTATATTGGTAGACGCGAAAAAGAACGGAAAAGCCAATGTTACAAGCGTCACATTCTGGGGCATGAAGGACGATGAAAGCTGGCTCACGGGCTTCCGTAAAGAAAAGAGTTATCCCCTGTTATTTGGTGAAAAATATCAGGAAAAGGCTGCCTATGAGGCAGTTATGCGCGTTGTGCAGTAAAAAAGTGAGTACAGGACTGCAAAATGTGAGCGTGAGATTGTAAAAATAAAGGGAAGAAATCATAGGATTTCTTCCCTTTTTGCTTGCTGATACCTAAGAAATGCGATTTTCGTGTACCAACGGTTAGAACAAAAATTTTTATAAGGTTGCACCGAAGTCAGATACAATAACCTGTCCTGTAATAGCTCTGGATTCATCGCTTGCAAGGAAGAGTAAGATGTTTGCAACATCTTCAGGCATACAAATCGGTACGGATAAGTTCATGTGCTTTCTCATCTGTCCGAACATATCCTGATTCAGTGTAGCCGGATCTGTCTTTGCCATAGGGGTAGCAATAGAACTGGGATTTACGGAGTTACAACGGATGCCGGTTCCGGTAAAACGCATTGCAGTGTGTTTGGTAATACCGATAACAGCTGCCTTACTGGTTACATATGCAGCACCGCCTGTACCGAACGCACCTGCTACAGAGTCTAAATTGATGATGGAGCCGGAGTTGTTCTTCATCATTTCCTTCACTGCTGCTCTGGTGCAGTAAAGGCATCCCTTGGTGTTGATATTAAATACATATTCAAGGTCTTCATCTTCATAACATTCAATGGGCTTTAAGCCTGCTTCCAATACGCCTGCGTTGTTTACAAGTACGTCAACTCTGCCGAAAGCTTCCACTGTCTTCGCTACAAGATTTTCTGCATCTTCAACCTTAGATACATCAGTCTGTACGATTAATACTTCTCCGCCTGCTGCTTTAATTTCTTCAGCAACTTCTTCAAGCTGGGGAAGGCGGCGTGCGCTGATAACTACCTTTGCTCCTTCTTTTGCAAATAACTTGGCTGTAGCAGCACCTACACCGGAGTTACTTCCTGTGATGATTGCTACTTTTCCATCCAAACGTCCCATAAAATAATACCTGCCTTTCATAAAGAGTAAATTTAAAATACATGATATTCAGTTACTTTTTATTATAATTTGTATACAGTAAATTAACAACAAAAAAGAAATAAAAAATTTTCAAAATAATTGTTAACAAATATATCGGGTGCTGATATATTGTAATTACAACATATCGAGCGACGATATATCGCAAGACGAAAGGAGAACAATATGCCGGATTTAGATACACCATTAACGGAAGCGTTTTATTACATTTTATTGGCCCTCCGTAAACCCAACCACGGTTACGGAATTACCCAGGAGGTGGAAGAGGTCACACAGGGAAGAGTAGTGCTTGGAGCGGGAACTTTATACGGAGCGCTGCAGACACTGCAGAAGAGAGGCTGGATTGATGTATACAGTCAGGACACGGAGTCCCGTAAGAAGAAGGAATATATCATTACTGATTTAGGAAAGAAAGCATTTACGAAAGAACTTGCCAGACTGGAAGAGCTGGTAAACAACGGAAAGATGATGGGGGAATAAGAAGATGATTAAATTTCGTATGTATTATGATAAAGATGCTGAGACAACATGGTTAAATGAAATGTGTGCACAGGGATGGGCTATGACGAATTTCTTTGCCGGTTTTTACAGTTTTGATAAGTGCCAGCCCGGGGAATATATTTATCAGGTGGACATTCAGGATACCTTTGGTAAGGTACCTAATGACTACCGGGAACTGATGAAAGAAATGGATGTGGAAATCATCCAGAACTGGGGCTATTGGATTTTACTCCGGAAAAAGGCAGCAGACGGGGAGTTTGAATTATATACCGATACAGAGTCTTTGATTGAACACTACACGAAAATCAGAAGGATGTTTAAGGGGGCAACAATTATTGAACTGATTGCATTTTTGATAGAGGTTCTTTGTGCGACGATAGGAGGAGTTAATATGGGATGGTTATTTGCAGGACTTATTTTGGCACTTATATTGGTATTTTTTAATGCGATAGCGAAGACGACAGATAAGATAAACTCTCTGAAGGAAGAGCAGACCGGCATCAGCGTGCCGGAAGGAAGAACGGTTTCCCCTTTGATGATGGCAGGTCTCTTAATCAATTCCTGTATGTTGACGG
>JAFZDQ010000030.1 GCA_017561085.1 Lachnospiraceae bacterium | reverse complement strand
TTATCAATTTCGTCGATAAAGATAATTCCCCGCTCTGCCTTCTCCACATCATTGTCCGCAGCTGCAAGCAGTTTGGACACTACGCTCTCAATATCATCCCCGATATAGCCTGCTTCCGTAAGGGATGTGGCATCGGTAATAGCAAGGGGTACATCAAGAAGCTTCGCTAAGGTCTTCACCAAATAGGTCTTTCCGCTACCGGTAGGACCTATCATCAGCATGTTGGACTTTTCAATTTCAATTTCATCCATGGTATCCGTAGCCACACGCTTATAATGATTATAAACCGCTACCGAAATTACCTTTTTGGCATGCTCCTGACCAATCACATAATCATCTAACTGTGCTTTGATTTTGTGGGGTGCGGGAATGTTCTTAATATCAAGGGCAGGGGCTGCCTTTTCCCCTGTTTTTTTCTTTTTGATTTTTTGCTTGTTGGGAATGCCTCCCTCGCCCTGTAAATCCGAAATATTCACAAAACGGATATTGGGAAAGCCTTTTCCGGGTCTGTCCGCATCCATAAAAGGATTGCCCAGCATTCCCTGGTAATCAAACTGGCTTACGGTATCCATGGTCTTGTGCATACAATCGTTACAAACGCTGATATTGTTGGGAAGTTTAAACATCTTGCCGGTTTTGCTTTCGGGGCGTCTGCAGATAAAGCAAACATCCTCGTATTCGCTTTCCTTCTCCTTCGCCTCTTCCCCATCTCTTTCCCTACGGGCTGCGGTTTCCGTGATTTCGCCGTCTCCGCTTACGATGGATGCCTCTTGCGGCTGTTCTTCCGGCCCGTCGCCGGTCTCACCGTTCGACTCACCTTCCGACACGTCACCGGCCATCTCCTCCGGTTTTACTTCCAAAAAGTCTTCAAACGCTTCCTGACCTTCTTCTCTTTCTAATTCTCTATCATCAAATTCTGACATTTCTTTTTCCTTCCGTTACACAATTCTTCTCACTGCCAGGATTTCCCTGTAAGTAGCACGGGAATACTTGATTCCCGTCTTTTGGGTACTGGCATGGACAATCTGTCCGTTGCCGATATAAATGCCCACATGTCCCGCGTAGCAAATAATATCTCCGGGCTGTGCGTCTGCATATGCCACCGACTTTCCGGCGGAACGCTGTCCGTAGGAGGTTCTGGGCAGGCTGTACCCGAAATCTTTATACACACGCCATACAAAGCCCGAGCAATCCGCTCCCTGGGTCAAGCTGGTTCCTCCGAATACATAAGGATTTCCCACATACTGACAGGCATAATTGGCAATCTGCTGGCCCTTACTTCCGTTTGTATAATCTCCAGGACCCGCATAGCCGGAACCGCCGGAATTTCCGCTATCCCCGGAAGGATTCTTTCCGGTATCATCGCCGCCGTTTCCTTCTTTTTTCTTTTTATTCTTCAGGGCTTCTTCCTGGGCCTTTTTGGCTTCTTCCTCTGCCTTCTTGGCGGCTTCGATTTCAGATTCCTTCTTCAGGGCCTCTTCCTCTAACTTCCGGATGGCTTCGGTCTGTTTCTTGATATTGGCCTTATAAACAGCAGCTTCCTGTCTGGCTTTGGCAATCTGCAGTTCATAATCCTCAAAAAGCTGTTTCTTTTCTTCCAAAAGAATTTCAAGATTCGCTTGTTCCTCTTCCATTTCGTGCTGCTGGGCCGCCAACTCATCCATCTCTTCTTCCAGTTTGGTTTTGATGGCAAGGGTATTTTCCTTGGCTAAGCGATATTCCTCCAGCATCTTACGGTCATATTCATATAATTTCTCAATATAATCCGCCTTATTCACCATTTCCCCAAGGCTGCTGCTTTCCAAAAAGAGCTGCAAATAAGTCGCATCACCCTTCTCATACATAAACTTAATCCTCAGCTTCATGGCCTCATACTGGGCGGCTTCGGCTGCCAGTGCCTCTTCATACAAAACGGTGGTCTCCGCAATCTGTTCTTCCTTTTCGGCAACATCCTCTTTGAGAAGCTCCACGCTGGCAATAATTTCAATCAGGGCTTCGTCCACGCCGGCGATTTCCTCTTCCAGCACCTCCGCCTCATCCTCCATTCCGGAAAGACGGTCTGTCACTTCATTTAACTTATTTTTCTCCTGATCCTGCTTATTCTTTGCATCTTCTTTTTGATTCTCTAATTCCTGTTTTTCTTTTTCCAAATCAGAAATAGTGGTAGCACTCACTGGTTCTACCACTAAAATCATCATCAGTAATGACATCATTATTGCGAATAAATGAACACTCTTTTTTCTTCTCATCCGCATCCGTCCGTTCTAAAAAACTTGAAATTATTTCGCTGTCACAGTTGCATTTTCCTTAAGGAAATCCATTACCTTCATGGTAATTGCAAACTCCTTGTACGCGTCCATATCAATGGATTCTTTGTACTCGTCCACTGTTTCATAGCCGTAAAGGGAAGCTTCTTCTTCCACCATCTTCTCAAACTCTTCGTCAGTAATTGCGATGCCTTCCTTGTCGGCAATGGCCTGCATCATCACATACTGCTGCGCCATCAGTTTGGTCTGCTCTAACAGAGTTGCTTCAAAATTCTCTTCCGTACCGCCGTAAACTTCCGCAACATACTTTCTGATATCCATACCGTACATGCTTGCATAAGAACCGATATTGTTGGTCAGTGTTTTGTTCATACGGTCTACCATACCGGAAGGAACTTCCTTAAACTCACAGTTCTTAGTCGCTGCATCCACAACCATGGTTTCCACCCGGGCTTCATAGTCGCTCATTTTCTGGTTTAAGAGACCGTCTTTGATATAATTCTTGTAATCTTCCGTGGTGCTGATTCCTTCCAGCGCAAGACCTGCCACGAATTCATCCGTAAACTCAGGAACTGTCTTTTCTTTAATTGCATTTACGGTAACGGTAAATACCGCAGGCTTGCCTGCCAAATCAGGATTGGTATAAGGATCGGGGAAGGTCACTTCCACATCCTTGGTTTCTCCGATTTCAATACCGATACAACCATCTTCAAATCCGTCAATAAACTGTCCGGAACCGATGGTTAAGTCATGTCCCTGGGCTGTACCGCCGTCAAAAGCCACGCCGTCCATCTTGCCTACATAATCGATATTTGCAATATCACCCATCTGTACCGCACGGCCCGTTACCTCTGTAGTGGTAGCCGCTGCATCCAGGGTACTGTTTACATACAGCATAATCTCTTCTTCCGTAACCTCAGGTGTGGCAAGACTAACTTCCAGTCCTTTGTATTCACCTAACTTCACATAATCCGCTGCCTTAAAATCCTTCAAATAAACCAGTGTGGAAGGGTCTGCGCCGCAGCCTGCACAAAATACGGTCACTGCCGCCATCAATAAAGCCAAAACTCTTTTTTTCATAAATCCTTATCTCCTCTATATTTTCTTTCGCACGGATTTTCAACCTATGACACGGACAGCCCGCAGGCGCATCCTATTCATTTATATCATAAATGACCGCCAAGTAAAAGGTTTTCACAAAAAATTCAATATTTTCCACAGATAACCTATTATGTTTATCATAACAGAACCACATCCCGAATTCAACGAAATCACTTGCTTAAATTCTTAAATAATGATAAAATACTTTCTGCACGTAATCGTGCCAAGGAGGTCAATCGTGAATACTTTTACTATCGTTACATTAATCATTATCGCAATACTGCTTATTGCTATTGTAGCATTATATTTCTTAGGAAAGAAAGCACAGAAAAGACAGGCTGAACAGCAGCAGCAAATCGATGCCATGAAGCAGACCGTTTCCATGCTGATTATCGACAAGAAACGTATGAAAATCAAAGAATCCGGCCTTCCCCAGGCAGCCATCGACCAGACACCCAAATATCTGCGCAACTCCAAACTTCCCATCGTTAAGGCGAAAGTTGGTCCCCAGATTATGTCTCTTGTCAGCGATGAAAAGATTTTTGATTCCATCCCTGTTAAGAAAGAGGTTAAGGCAGTTGTCAGCGGCATTTACATCACAGATGTAAAGGGTCTTCACGGCAAGCAGGCTCCCGTTCCCCAGAAGAAGAAAGGGTTCTTCAAGCGTGCACTGGAAGCCGCTCAGGAAAAGGCAGGCGCTAAGCCCGTTAAATAATTAATATCATTCAAAAATGAAAGAGTTCAACCGCGGTTGAACTCTTTTTTTGTTGCATGGAACAAAATGCGCATCCGCGCAATCATTTCCGTTTCTTTATTGTAAGCAAATACCATCCTCACGGGGACGGATATCCACGGCAATCTTACAATCTGCCAGATGCTCGTAATTGGCTTCCAGCACGTATTTGACCTTTACCGAGATTTGGTCTTCCTCTTCTTTGATATCCACCTTTGCGGTATCAATTCCAATCAGGATATTTCCGTAAGGGGTCACATAGCTTGTCATATTCTTCTTTTTCTCTTCAAAAACCATATGTACATTCATCAGTCCCTTTTTGGTCACTTCCATCTGGGATCCTTTGAATTTAATGATATTTTTGGTAGGCTCCGAAAAGCCTTCCATCAGTTCTTCGTAAATCACATAGTGACTTTCATTCTTCTTAAAATATTCAGCCGGGGTAATGGTCTCCAGCGCCTCCGCACCTTCCTCATTCACCGCAAACTGAAGCCCTTTTAAGGTAAGCAGTACTTCCTTTTGCATTTTCTGTCATCCTTATCTTTTCATATCTGTTAATAAATATCCGCTTCTGTTATGAAAAATCAGTTTCTACATCTTCACCGGTATCTTCATAGGTTTCTTTCAAAATAAATAAATATTCCAGCAATTTGCTCTTCACCACAATTTGGTTTTCTTTAAAAGAATCCTCCCCGGCTTCCTTCTCATCCGCAGACTCCACCTTATAGGTTTCCTCCGTGAGACAAAACTCCGGATATACAAAGCCCCAGAATCCCAGGGTACCCATCAAAATCATCGCTGTTTCCAATACTTTTTTCATCTTCATCCCGCCTTTACCTCTTTTTCGGATAACTTCTTCCTTACATCCAAAAAGTATTGCCCGGTATTTGGTGGGATATACAGGAAATGCGCCGGTTTCTTCTCCTGATATTTCTTTTTTACTTTTTCTTTTCCAGGCGGATCTGGTTGATTACGGATTTTTCCTGGTTATCAATATGGATTTTGGCTGCTCCGGCCGCTCTTTCCTTATCGCGCTCCATAATGCTTTCCAAAATTTCCTGATGCTCCGCAATCAGCTTTTCATGCTGGCTGTCATCCTTGATATAAACGAAACGGTAGCGGTACATCTGCTCCGCCAGGTTATTTACCAGTTGCTGCAGTCTCTGATTTCTTGTGGCCTGCACAATAATATCATGGAGCTTTACATCTGCTTTGGCAATCACAGAGGTATCCTTTCCCTTGGTAGCAAGCTTAAACTCCGCGCAAGCCTCCTTAAGCGCTTCGATTTCCTCCGGCGTAATCCGTTCACAGGCAAGCTCAATACAAAGCACGTCCAAAGCCCTTCTGACCTCCAGCACGTCCTTAATACTCTTTTCCGTAATCTGCGCCACTTCCGCGCCCCGTCTGGGTATCATGATGACCAGACCTTCTAATTCCAGTTTCCGGATGGCCTCACGGATCGGTGTCCTGCTGACCCCCAGTTTATTCGCCAGATGCACCTCCATCAGACGCTCACCGGGCTTAAGCTGCCCTGTCAGAATCGCCTTACGCAAGGTATTAAACACTACATCCCGAAGCGGGAGAAATTCATCCATATCTATCTGAAAATTACCTTCCATCGACATAACCCCTTATCCTCTCTCTTTCTGATCCCTTTTCCTTCTTAAGTTATTGTTTCAAATATCGTCCCAATCATTGTATCAATTATCGTATCAATTATTGTCTTAATTATCGCTTCAATTATCGTCTCAGTTTTTTACCGCTCAGTTCACAAATTCCGTAACGAATACCTGTTTTGCAAGGCCTTTTAAAAGAACACTTTCTCTCGCCGTTTCTGCTTCTTTTTCATCCGCAAAAATACCGAATACGGTAGGACCGCTTCCGCTCATCAGGGCGTTTAGTGCGCCCTTTTCTTTCAAAAGTGTTTTAATTTCTTCAATCACCGGATATTCCTTCACGGTAACGGTTTCAAGCACATTTCCAAGGCGCTTCGTAATTCCCTGCAAATCGCCCTGCGCAAGGGCCTCTGTCATGCCGTCCACATCAGGATGATAGGCAAGGGAATTGGCATGCAGGTTTTCATATACAAATTTGGTGGATACGTTAATATCCGGCTTGGCTATCACCAAATGCGCCTTTGGCGGTGCTAGAAGAGGCGTCAGAACCTCCCCGATTCCCTCCGAAAGCTTCGTACCTCCTTCAATACAATAAGGAACATCCGCGCCGATTTTCACGCCAAGGGCCTTCATTTCTTCCACACTCATGGGTAAATCAAACAGTTCCTTTAATCCGTGAAATACTGCTGCCGCATCGGTACTGCCGCCGGCCATGCCTGCTGCAATGGGAATATTTTTTTGAAGGGAAATATGAATCCCTTCTTTTATCTGATACGTATCCGTTACAAGGCGGGCTGCCTTTACAATCAGATTGTCGCCGTCAGCAGGGATTTCCGCATGGTCCACTGTCAGCGTAATTCCGGGTTCTTCTTTTTTCTCAAAGGTAAGAACATCATAAATCCCCACCGTCTGCATAATCATTTTTACATCATGGTAACCGTCGGGACGTCTTCTTAAAACATCCAGACATAAATTTATTTTTGCATAAGCTTTCCTTGTAATCATTTTGATAGCATCCTCGCTCATTGGATTTTGTATACATTATACATAGATTGTACTTATTTTAATACAATTTACTGATATTTGTCAATTATTTGCATTTTGTCCTAAACTTTTTTATAATAGAACCGATACATACAATAACTATAGGAATCTTTGTGACCAAGGAGGGATATTTATGAGCGTAAACGGAATTACGAGTGCAACTGATGCTTACAGTACTTATGTTGCTTCAAGCACCAAGACAGGTCCTGCTGCCAAGAAGGAACCTCAAGCTGCATCATCCGCCAAAGAATCTGCCGGTGTTATTTATGAACCTTCAGCTGAAGGTGTGGCGAAAGCGAAAACCTACAAGCCCGACACCAACATGATTGCGAAACTGAAAGCGGATGCCGAAGCAAGAACCGCACAGCTGCGTAGCCTCGTTCAGCAATTAATGGGCAATCAGGCTACCGCTTACGGAAATGCCAACGATATTTGGAGTTTCTTAAGAGAAGGCAACTTTACCGTGGATCCTGCAACCAAGGCGCAGGCACAGGCTGACATTGCCGAAGACGGCTACTGGGGTGTAAACCAAACCTCCCAGCGTATTTTGGACTTTGCTACTGCTTTAACCGGCGGAGACCCGTCCAAAATCGAAGAAATGCGTGATGCTTTCGAAAAAGGCTACAAAATGGCTGAAAAAACCTGGGGTGGCGAGCTTCCCGACATTTGTAAGAAAACCTACGAAGCAGTTTTCGCAGGTTTTGACAAGATGGCTGAAGAAGCAGGTATTTAATTTCGAGACAAACAATCCAATCAGGCAAAAGAAAGAGAGTCCTTCCGGACTCTCTTTTTAATTGTTTTTCACAATCAGGATTCTATCCCCGCATTTGATTTCATCAGAAGTCAGTTCATTGCATTTTTTCAATTCGGACACAGGCACGTAGTACCTTTTCCCGATATCCCAAAGGCTTTCCCCTTCCCTGACCATATAAATGACCATGCCCGGAAGGGATGCCATCTTTTCCGCATCTGCATCTTTTAGCTGAATCTGCTCTACGATTTTTTCCGTCCTGACAGTATATAAATTCGCCCTGAAATACAGGATACATTTTACATCAATCTCCCGGCCGTCCAAAACAGTAACTGCCATCTGCTCCACCTCTCCGCAAACAGGATAATGCCGGAGATTTTCCTGATAAGCACACTCTAACACATAACGGAAGGGAAGGTCTTTTTTGAGCATTCCGTATCCGCCGCGCTCCCCGTCTCTTAGGTAAAGCGTCTTCATCTGCAAATATCCCTGAATCACCAGTCCTTCTTCACAAAGTTCCTGACCGGTAAGGACCGGATGATAGGCCGTGTGCAAAATTTTACCGATTGTCTCAGGCTCGGGCAAAGTAAGACGCTGGGCCAGCTTCATTTTGCCGCTTCCTTTCGAAACAAACTTCCGGAAGGTCGCTTCTCTTTCACTTAACTCTGCTTCTTTTTCCACACTGTAAACATCGGACAAAATTTCCGTTTCCTCTTCCTCGTAAGCGCTGATGGAAAGCCCTACGCACACTTCAAAGGAAAAAACTCTGTCTTCCCCGTCAAAATCAGGTCTGACATCAACTCCCTTTACTTCCGTCCGGCAATTGATTTCCGGTATCATGGATTCCTTGGCACCGGCGCATTCCATATTTCCCGAAAAAGGAATCACTGTTTCATAATGACACAGCTCCTCCTCTTCCCCTTCTCCACGGTAAAGGAAAAAGGCATTTAATTCGCCCTGCAGATTTATTTTGTCACCGGCAAGCTTCACTTCCGTTCCCGTAGGAACGATATCCCAAAACACCAGCGACATAATATTGGGAAAACTTCCCGGAATTTCCACTTCCTGCTTTAAGTGGAAAATATCTTTCTTCTTCATCGACAATGTCGCTACCTGCAACGGTTTTTTCCGGAATTCAAGAAGTTCTCCGCCTCTTAAATCCACTACTGTTTCTTCATCGCAGATTTCCTCACAGGACACTTTAAGCGTCAGAATCGCCTGTACGCCAAGCTTCCTTGAATGAATCAATCCCACGGTTAAATCTTCAATTTCCCAATTCACCTCTACCTGATCCGTGCTTTTTACATTTTCTGTATAAATCTGTTCCTCAAAGGGGATTTTTCCTTCCATGCAGGCCATATCCGTTTCTTTTCCGTCCACGGTATAAAGCACGCAAACCTCCAGATACCCCTTTACTTTTACATGGTCATCCGTCACCTTTACCTCTTCAAGGACTACATTTCCTTTATCCATGATTAGGGAAGACGCATCCTCCCTGGCATCGGATATATTAATATCATCCTCCAGTACAATCTGTGTGGATGCCTCACATTTCAGGCGGTCCATATGTATATTTCTTTTGATCAGTTCCACAAAACAACCTCCGGCACATACCTACTTACTGCAAGTATATGAATGCCGGAGGCTTCTTATCACAATTATTTAAGCCGCTGCCAGTTTTCTTTTACGATCAAGTACATACGCCATGCTCACCAGCAAAATAAGGAGCACCAGTCCTTCCAGTAAGCCGAATATATTGATTAGGAACAGATCCTTTTGTATCTCCTTAGGAAAATCCGACAATCTGCTTATTAAAAAATTAATTATCCCAATCGCCGCATAAAGCGCAGAAAAACAATAAATCAGAAGAGGACTTATCTTCTTTTTACTGCAAAAGAATCGGATACAGCTAATCAAAAACAGAACATTCAGAAACAAACTTCCTACAAGGTAAACCATTGTGAAAGAATTATCCTGTAAAATCACGGGAAACTTAAAATTGTTTATCAGCAGGATAATCGCACTCACAATTCCCGTCCCCAAAAACAGAGTTGCTATCCAGACAGCCATCCTGGAATTTATCTTATCATTTAAAGCTGCATGAATACCAAATCCCAGCACAATGGTCAGTAAAATACACTTAAACATTTCACTTTCTGCTGAAATCACATAGGTATCACAAATGAAATAATTACTTAAATAAATAATGCTCAGCGCCAAAGATGACATAAATGCAATGGCAATCAGAATTACCTGAAGTTGTTTAGCTACCGCATTATCCATAATCGCGTTTCTTTCCGGATACTGTTTCATATCCTCATCCGATAACAGGTCATCTAAGGATACCTCCAAAAACTGCGACATCTTTTTCGCCGTCATAAGGTCCGGGTAGCGGGAGCCGCCTTCCCATCTGGATACCGCCTGTCTGGTGACAAACAGTTTATCCGCTAATGTCTGCTGTGTATATCCCTTTTCTTCTCTGATTCTTTTTAAATTTTCTCCAAATTCAGCCATAACAAATTATCCTTTCGTTTTTGTGTCCTGCAGGCTAAGTTCATTATAGCTTTTGGTCGCAAATATGGAAAGCACCACATGAAAAAAGGCTGTTGACATAGTGTCAACAACCCGAATTTCATACTTGAATCATATTTTTCCCACCTGATTCTTATATAAAAATAAAAATTTTTTTTATAGCCGTTTGACATCCTAGAACACCTATATATTCTGGCCCCAACGCACTTTTTGAGTTATTTTCCAATTTTTTTTCGTGGTTTTGTATAATAGATTTTATCAAGCCTGAACTATATAATAAAGCCAGTAGCACATGCTACCGGCAATCGTGTACAAGTCAGGTATATTCCTGATAAGGGTGGTTGACCTCCAATTCTACATAGAATGGAGGTGATGTGCATGAAGGGTAATTTCAGTTTTAGAGACCTAATGTCTTTTGGAATGTTTCTCTTAGCACTTCTGACATTCATTTTTATGATCTGTCACTGAAATAGAAAAACCTCCCCTGTACTTTGACCGAGATAGGGGAAGTTTTTCTCCAACTATAGGCCAACCACTCTGTGGCGATTGCCTTTTATGCTTTTATTATAACAAAGATTTTCACATTTACAATACAAAAATCATTTCATTTCCGCAATCCAATTAACAATATCTGCGAACCGCTCTTCTGTTATGGCATGACCGCCCTGATATCTCTTATGATACAGATTCGCCTCTGCATTTAGTTCAACGTAGGCAACACTTGCCTTTTGTACAATATAAGGTGCATCCTTTGAATATTTGTCATCCTCTGCAGAAACAATCAGTATCTTTCTCGGTGCCACGCAGGATACCAAATCATCAATATCATACTGACCATGGAAATTCGGAATGATACTTGCCATTTCAATTCCCACATGATTTTTCATCCGGTATTCATAAGTACAGGCACTGCCGCTTGCACAAGCAAAAGAAATTCGTTCATCCAGCGCCGAAAGAAATAAAACCGTGTTTCCTCCATAGTAATGTCCCAGCGTACCGATTTTGTCCTTATCCACATAGTCTAAACAGGACAGTAGGGAAATTCCCGCCATAGCATCTTCCAACACCCTTTTCATCATATATTCTCCGCGAATGATGCGGTAACTGATTTCATCAAAGTGTTGCCAAAAATCAAACCCTTCCACAGAGGGGTCCTTGCGCCTTGATTCAAAACAAAGGGAGTCAGGGGCCAACACCACAAAACCCTTTTTAGCCAGTTCAGGTCCGAATGCCTGCAGCGGATTTCCTGCAAGCCCGCACGCCTCGCTTTTTCCCAGGTGATGCTCTCTGTTATGCTGATGATTGATTAATATCGCCGGATTGCGTTTCACCTCATCCGGAATCAACAAATAAGCCGGCACCTTATCCGAGCCCGAAGCATATTCAATCAATTGTCTGGTATATCCGTCTTCTTTTACAGATTCCAGTACTTCAAATTCCACCTTCGATGATTCCTCCGGAATTTGAACGCCGATTAATTTTTCAATCTCATTTCTCATAGTCATGCTTTATCCACTCCCACAAACAACCTGCCGAAATCAACAGCAGACCTGCTATCATCAGGATTTTCGCCACTCTTCCGATTTCCGGAGATTGAAATAAAATAAAGTCCGGCAGATTAGCTGCCATATGGGCCACTATTACAACCCACAAGGATTTCGTCTTCTCATAAATAACCGCAAGCAAAAGCCCCATAATAAAGGCGCCGATGACCAGACTGACACCACCTGCCAGGATATGCATTACACCAAAAACAGCCGAACTTATCAAAATAGCGACGGGTACGGAAAAGGACTTTTTCAGTATATTCAGCATCAGTGCACGGCACATAATTTCTTCTGTAACAGGCGCAGAAATTAATAACGCCAATGCCAGCATCCAAATTCCCCACTGCCCGTAAAATTCAGCGCTCACACGGGTCGGAGATACTGCATTTGCCGCCGCATCATAGGTAAAAAGCGAAAACGCCATGGAATAAGTAAATGCAATGATACAGGCCATGACATAGGCACCTGTACCCGCCTTATTTAACTTCCACTGTGTTTTTAAATCTGCTTTTTTCAGTTTACAGAAAAGCCAAACGATAATTACAAACAAACCATTGGAAATTATGGTGATTCCCAATATTCTGTCCATAATCCATTCTGTCAACGCCGCATCATCCTGCAAACCGCCTACCATACCTGCTGCCGCAAAAACCGTCTGCACCAAAAATTGCAAGCCTAAATTTAAAATTACCAGTCCTACCGACTTTAGAATATTTTTCATCTTATTTTCACATGCCACTCTTTCACGCTATTTTCCGTTACTATCGCGCTATTCTCTCACGCCGCCAATCAGCTCGTTAATATCCTCAATCTGATACTTACGCATATATTCTTCGATACCTTCTACGATTTCCACTGTAGCATAAGGATTCACAAAGTTCATGGCTCCAACTGCCACACCGGTTGCTCCTGCCAGTAAAAATTCAATGGCATCCTCAGCAGTAGCAATACCGCCCATACCGATAACAGGAATCTTCACTGCATGGGAAGCCTGGTAAACCATACGCACTGCCACGGGTTTAATAGCAGGACCCGACATGCCGCCTGTCTTGTTGGCAAGGGCAAAGGTACGTCTGTGAATATCAATCTTCATACCGGTTAAGGTATTAATCAGGGAAATTGCATCAGCACCTGCTGCTTCTGCCGCTTTCGCCATTTCGGTAATGTCCGTTACATTAGGACTGAGCTTCATAATCACGGGCTGCTTAGCCACTTTTTTAATCCGGGAAGTAATATCAAAGAGTGCATCCGCTTTCTGACCAAAAGCAATGGCACCTTCCTTTACGTTGGGACAGGAAACATTGATTTCCAGCATGTCTACCGGTGCATCTCCTAATTTTTCCACAACGTCCAAATAATCCTCTACGGTTTTTCCACAAACATTTACAATAATCTTGGTATCGTACTGTTTCAGAAAAGGAATGTCTCTTTCCATAAACACATCTATGCCAGGATTCTGCAGACCGATGGCATTTAACATACCGCCGTACACTTCCGTCACGCGGGGTGTGGGATTGCCGGGCCAGGGCACGTTAGCCACGCCCTTGGTTACTACAGCTCCCAATTTATTTAAATCCACAAATTCACCGTATTCCATACCGGAACCGAAGGTACCGGAGCCTGTCATTACGGGATTTTTAAATTCTACGCCTGCAATTGTTACTTTTGTATTCATATTTCCACATCCTCCGCATCAAATACCGGTCCGTCAGTACAAATTCTCGCATTGTTTACATGGGAATGATGATCCACCTTTTTGGTCTTGCATACGCATCCAAGGCAGGCACCTACACCACAGGCCATTCTTTCTTCTAAAGAAATATACGCTTTGATTCCCTTTTCCTCACTGTATTTCTTGATGCCGCGAAGCATGGGCATGGGACCGCAAGCCATGATAATATCTGCCTGAATATCATTTTCATCCATGGCGGTAAGAACATTTCCCTTGGTTCCTTCGCTGCCGTCTTCGGTGGCCACATACACTTTTGCAAACTGCGCCAGATCTTCCTTCAGGAAAAGCTTGTTGTCACGATAGCCTACTACTGCAACAGGAGATACGCCGCTTTCACACAGTTCTTTTGCAAGTTCTACCATAGGGGGAATACCAATACCGCCGCCCATCAGGACCACTTTTTTGCCGGTTCCTTCCGCTACCGGAAATCCGTTTCCTAAAACACCAAGGATTTCTACCATATCCCCTTCGTGATAGGTTGCAAACTCGCCGGTTCCTTTTCCTGCAACACGGTATACGATACGAAGCATCCCATCTTTCTTATTCACCTCGCAGATACTGATGGGTCTGGGAAGCAAAGTACTTTTATCTTTGGGATAAACACCGATAAACTGCCCTGCTGCCGCTTCATCTGCAAGCGGGGTTTCTATCCACATATCAAAAATTCCGGGTGCGATTTCCGTTTGGGAATACACCTTAGCTGTCATCTTTTGTTTCATGACGTCGTCTCCTTTTCTTTATTTATGATAAACAATCTTACCGTCGCAAATCGTATAATAAATCACGCCGGGCATAATTTCGCCCACAAAGGGGGAATTGGATGACTTGGACGCAAATTCCGCCACTTTCCAAGTTTCCGTCGGGTGGAAAATTACCAAATCCGCTTCTTTTCCTTCTGCTATAAAGCCGCCCGGGAGGCCGTAAAGCTTCGCAGGGGCAGTGCTCATCCGCTCAAACAAGGTAGGATAATCCAAATACTCTTTGTCCACCAGTTCCCGAATACCAAGGGAAAGGGCTGTTTCCAGTCCGATAATACCGCTGGGGGCTTTGGTGATGTCCTGTGCCTTTTCTTCTGCACTGTGGGGCGCATGGTCGGTAGCAATCAAATCTATGGTTCCGTCCTGCAAGCCTTGAATCACTGCAAGTCTGTCCGCCTCTTCTCTCAAAGGGGGATTCATCTTGGCAAGAGTCCCTTTTGCAATGACTGCATCTTCTGTCAATGTAAAATGATGGGGCGTTGCCTCGGCATGTATATTGGCACCTTCCTTCTTCGCCAGGCGGACCATTTCTACCGCTTCCTTGCTGCTGATATGCTGGATTACGGTTTCCGCACCGGTAAGAAGTGCAAGCTTAAGATCTCTTTCTACCAGGTCGGTTTCCGCCTCTCTGGGGGAACCGCCGATTCCGTAAAAAGCAGATGCCTTGCCGGCATTCACACCATTATTGGTAATTCTTTCAGGATTTTCTTCATGGAAACTGATGGGCTTATGAAGTGCTGCTGCCCGTTCCATGGCAGTCTTTACCAGCTGACCGTCCATCAGCGGAATCCCGTCGTCCGTAAAGCCGGCCGCTCCTTTTTCCGCCAGTGTTTCCATATCCACCATCTCCTGTCCCTTAAGACCTTTGGTCACATTGGCACAGGTTTCGATACGGATACCGGTCTGCTTTCCTTTTTCAAGGACATAGGCAAGAGTTTCTTCATTATCTACCGCGGGGCTTGTATTGGCCATCAGCACAATTCCCGTATAACCGCCCTTCTTGGCCGCTTCCGCGCCTGTAAGTATGTCTTCTTTATGGGTAAAGCCGGGATCCCTGAAATGCACATGGGTATCAATCAGCCCCGGACCGATATAAAGGCCGGTGGCGTCGATTACCTGTGTGGTATCCGCTTTTATATTCATGGTCTGTGCATCACCGGTTTGTGCGTTTCCTGTTTGCATATCGCCGGTTTGTGCGTTTCCTTCTTCGGCTACAATCCCCTCTTCTTTCCTTATAATTTTTTGAATCTTCCCATCCTGCACAAGCAAATCAGCCTGATACTGCGTATGGGCCGCCACATCGATAAGCGTTCCGTTTTTAATCATCAGCATAATATACTGCATTCTCCTGTTTATCCTGTTTTTAATAATCCGGTTATTTTTCTATAACCTTATTTGTTATACTGCAATCTTATTTATTATACTATTTAGGCGCCAATAAATAAAGCATAAAGATATTGAATTTTACAATGCTCTAAAAATCCTTCTGTCCCAACTATCCGTGAAAAATGCGTAACAGGTTGGGACAATTTCCACACAAAAAATAGGCATGTCCCAACATAAAAGAAATAATAAAACAAAAGTTGGGAAACCCAAAGTTTTCGTCTCAAATAAACTAAAAACAAATAAAAAAATGCTGCAAAGTTGCTACAATCATTTTTTAAGTCTGAAAAATTGCTACAATCACTTTAAAAATGTCTGAAGAGTTTCTGCAATCAATAAAAAACCGCCTGCAGAAACTCTGCAGGCGGGCTACCCTCATTCGAAAACCACCGGTTTATCTATAAATTCTGTTTTCACTACGACAAAGGGAAAAGACGGACTATCCTTCCCGGGCGGATTTTCTCCCGGCTTCGGTCCCAGTAATGTAGTATCAAAATAAAGGGCATTCGTGGTTTCATATACTTCGTTCACCGCGATACTAAATCCACCGCTTTCCTGTTTTCCGTATCCGATACAGATATACAAAAAGCCTGCATCCTGATAGGTCATTTTCATACCGTCTGCTTTCTTTTCCTGAATTTTAACCAGAAATTCCTCCGGTATATTTTCTTCCGCAATTACCGTAAAATCCAAATCTTTTATTTTTTGTACCGGTTCCTTCTTAGTCCCGCATCCCGCACATAAGAACACTGCCGCCAGGCAAACTATTCCTACTGTGCAATCTGATATTCTTTTTAAAGTTATCTTCATCCGATATCCTTTTCACTCTTTTTGATAATTTATGTGAAAAGGGCCGGAACCATTCCAATTTTATCAGGACCGGATTTTCCCGGGATTGGATCTCCACGGAAATAAGCATTTCACGCAATTGAATTTTCCAATGATTTGAACTGATTGCTTTTCACTTTCTAGGTTTCGGGAACCTCGCCTAAGGTGACCTCTACCTGTTTCGCCTGGAATCCGGCGGGACTTCCCTGCATGATGGTCAGCTCTACCGTATCACCGGCCGCATAATAGCTAAGTTCTTCTTTCAATTCATCCATGGATTTAATTTCCTCGCCGTTTAAACCTGTGATAATATCGCCACGCACCAGTCCTGCTTCATAGGCACCGGTTCCTTCACTGACGGAAGAAACATATACGCCCTTGGGCATACCGTAAATTTCTGCATATTCATCCACCACATCAATGCCGGTGATTCCAAGATAACCCTTGTTTTCTTCTTTCACCTTCAGACGGGTTTCTTTTTTCATCAATTCTTCAATAATGGGCTGTGCATCAGAAATCGGGATGGCATAACCCAT
>JAFZDQ010000029.1 GCA_017561085.1 Lachnospiraceae bacterium | reverse complement strand
GTGCCGGAACACGGTTTGGGGCGTGCCCGAACCAATCTTTATTTGCCGGTCCATCTTCCGGAGGCTCCGCAGGGAAGCACCAGTCCGTTAGAGGAAACCGGAAGTCCGATTTCGGAGGCTTCCACATGGCCGCCAAGCTTCTTTACCACGGTAGTGTTAATCATATAAGAAAGCACCGCGGGCTGTAAGCCGGTGGTATAGGAGTTAATCAGGAAGAATAAAGCATCTTTAGAGAGAAGCTGTGTGGTCAGTTCGATAAAAGGATAAATACTTTCTTCGATTTTCCAGATTTCTCCTTTGGGACCGCGTCCGTAAGAGGGAGGGTCCATAATGATGCCGTCATAGGTATTTCCGCGGCGGATTTCACGTTCCACGAATTTCACGCAGTCATCCACCAGCCAGCGGATGGGCGCCTCGGAAAGTCCTGAGGAGGCTGCGTTTTCTTTGGCCCAGTTCACCATACCTTTGGAAGCATCCACATGGGTAACGGAAGCGCCTGCTGCTGCAGCGGATAAGGTTGCGCCGCCGGTATAGGCAAACAGGTTCAGAACCTTCACGGGTCTGTCGGCTTTCTTGATGATGTCGGAAAACCAGTCCCAGTTGGTGGCCTGTTCCGGGAAAAGTCCGGTATGCTTGAAACTAAAAGGTTTTAAGTTGAAGGTTAAATCCCTGTAATGAATACTCCATTCTTCGGGAAGGTTAAAAAATTCCCATTCGCCGCCGCCTTTGGAGCTGCGGTGGTAGTGGCCGTTCTGTTTACGCCAGCCGGGATGGGCTTTGTCTGTATTCCAAATAACCTGGGGGTCCGGACGCACCAGGAGATAATCGCCCCAACGCTCCAATTTTTCCCCGCGGGATGTATCAATGACTTCGTAATCCTTCCAGTTGTCAGCTATCCACATAATGCCGGTTCCTTTCGTAACATTTATCCTAAAAAAGTTCTATCGTTATGGTTCTTTACTATAATAGAGAAAATCAGTTAAAAAAGCAAGAGAATTGTGGTATGCTAAAAAAGGAACGGAAAAGAAAGGGATTTTTTGATATGAAAAAGAAACTATGTGCCGGCTGCAGAAAGACCTCCTGCGATGGTTGTCAGTTAAAGCAATATCAAAAATTACATACAAATAAATCTGCGGTTTTGACAGACGTGATGGGAAATGCAGAGCGCAAAGAAGACGGTTTCGGACTTGTGTTTGATGTAGGAACCACAACGGTAGCCGGTTATTTGTGGGATTTGCAGACCGGAAAATGTCTCTGTGCCCAAAGCTGTGAGAATCCCCAGCGGGTAGCCGGAAGTGATGTGGTAAGCCGTCTTTCTTTTTGCATGGATGAGAAAGGTGTGTATCAGGAAGCACGCCAAAGAACGTTGCAGCAGATGATGGTACGGACGCTGGACCGGGTGGCAGAGGAACTGCTGGTATCGGCGGAGTTCAGAGACGAAGTGGCGGAAGAGTTGCTTGCATCAGCGGAAGGCGGAGACGAAGAACTGCTCGAATTGGCGGAACACAGGGAAGTTGTGAAGAGAGTGGTTATCGTGGGCAACACGGTTATGTGCAGCATCCTGGCGGGGAAATCCTTGGAAGGACTTGCCCGGGCACCGTTTCATAAGCCGTATGAAGAGTGCATCAGAGAAAAAGGCGCAGCATTTGGCTTTTCCGGATTGTCGCAGGCGGAAGTGATTATTTTGCCGGCGATTGAAAGCTTTGTGGGGGCGGATGCCCTTGCGGTTTACAGATATGTGAAGGAAAAAGATGACAGAAGGAATCTGTTACTTGTGGATATCGGTACCAACGGAGAAATCATCCTGATTGGAAAAGAAACGGTATATGCCTGCTCTGCGGCAGCAGGACCGGCCTTAGAGGGCGCAGCGGTAGCACAGGGAATGTGTGCAACCAAAGGGGCCGTGGAAGCGGTAAGTATGACGGGGAATTTTCCCAGGGAGGATATTTCCTGTAAAGTAATCGGCGGTGGCAGAGCGGAAGGTATTTGCGGTTCCGGTCTGGTGGATGCCCTGGCCCTTTGCCGTGAAATGGGTGTTGTTGATGAGTCAGGATACCTAAGAAGCAGGGCGGAAGCAAGGAAAGCCGGAGTAAGAGAAAAACTTTGCCAAAGGATAGCGGAAGAGAAGGGGGAGAGGAAGTTTCTCCTGACCGGGGCGGATGCACCTGTTTATTTGACGGCAGAAGATATCCGTCAGTTGCAGCTGGCCAAAGGAGCTGTTCTGGCAGCGATTAGGCTCCTTTTGGAAAAAGAAGGAATTACCGCGGATGAAATTACCCGGATTTATCTGGCCGGTGCATTCGGCAGTTATATTAACCCGGAAAATGCCATGGCAATCGGATTGTTGCCGAAGGCGGCCAAAGAAAAGGTGACGGCGATCGGAAACGGGGCTGCACTGGGCGGAGCTTTGGCGTTGTTTTCCGAAGAAGAAGTAAAGGAGGCGCAGCAGGATGCGGTGCGGATTAAGCACGTGGAAGCAGCGAAAGAGCCTCTGTTTGAAGCCTATTTTATGGAGGGGATATCCCTGCCCTGAAACTTGCTTTTTTAGGGAAACTCTGATAATATCTATAAGTATATATTTTCCGGCAGGAAAAAGCCGGAAATCCTTTAGAAATAAAGAAATAGAGAGAAGAGATACGAAATGGACAGATCATTTTTAAAAGATAAAAAGAGAATCGTAGTGAAAATCGGTACTTCTACCATTACCCATTTAAATACCGGTAATTTGAATCTGGATACCCTTGAAAAATTTGTGCGTGTACTGACCAATCTAAGGAACCAGGGGAAGGAAGTGGTTGTGGTATCCTCCGGTGCCATCGGCGCGGGCCGTAAAGCGCTTGGTATCAAGGAAAGACCCAAGACCCTTTCCGTGAAGCAGGCTTGTGCGGCGGTAGGTCAGGCCAGACTGATGATGATTTATCAGAAGCTGTTTGCAGAGTACAATCAGAACATTGCACAGATTCTGATTACCAAGAGAATCATGCTCAACGAAATCAGTAAGAGCAATGCGGAAAATACCTTTGAGGAACTCCTTTCCATGGGGGTTATTCCCATTGTTAATGAAAATGACCCTATTTCTACCGACCAGATTCAGGAGGAAGCGTTCGGGGATAATGATACCCTTTCTGCCAACGTAGCTGAATTGGTAAAAGCAGACTTGTTGATTTTACTTTCTGATATTGACGGACTTTATACCGATGATCCCCATAAAAATCCGGATGCGAAGTTTATCAGTTATGTGGAAAACATAGACGGAGAGTTAGAGTCCATGGCCAAAGGCGCGGAAACTTCTCTGGGAACCGGCGGTATGACCACCAAGATTGCGGCGGCAAAGATTGCAAATGAAGCCGGCGTGGATATGGTGATTGCCAACGGCGATGATGTGCATAATGTGAGTAAGATTGTAAACGGGGAAGAAATCGGAACCTTGTTTAAGGCATAAAGTTAGGAGTACGAATGATGGATAGAGCGCTTAATGTTTCTGTGGTATATGGCGTGACAACCTGTCTTTCATTGCTGTTAGCCGGAGGATATTGTGCTGTTGTCCGTAAAAAGGAAAATTGGCTGATTTGGTTATATTTTTCGGTTTTTGTAGCGAATCTGGGTTATTTTGCACTTTCTATATCAAAAACGGTTGAAGAGGCCCTTTTGGCGAACCGGTTGGCGTATTTGGGATGCGTCTTTTTGCCGTTATTTATGCTGATGACGATTTTGAAGGTCTGCAAAATAAACTGTTCCAAAATGGCAATAGGGATATTAATCGCCATAAGTTTTGTTATATTTTTGATAGCCGCCAGTCCGGGATATCTGGATTGCTACTATAAAGCGGTTTCAATTGAATTTGTCAATGGAAGCGCCAAGTTGAATAAGGTATACGGCCCCCTGCACAGCTTGTATTATATTTATTTATTTGTATATTTACTGGGCATGGTTGGGGTAATCCTCTATGCGGCGAAGAAAAAACATATCAGGATGGTTAAGCATGCCTGTTTACTGGTGGTAGTGGTAAGTTTTAATGTTTGCATTTGGCTGATTGAGCAATTAATCAGTTGGGAATTTGAATTTTTGTCAGTCTCTTATATTGCCAGTGAAGTATTGCTGTTACTATTGTATGGAATTCTTCAGGATTACGAAGAACGTGAGCAGCCGGTTCTTATGGAACAAGGAATGCCGGAAGAGGTGCAGACGGAAGAGAAAACTCCGGAAAACATGGATTTTCCTGAGGCAGAATTGCTTTCCGACAGGGAAAAGGAAGTATTGATAGGGATGCTGCAGGATAAGAAACGAAAAGAGATTGCAGAAGAATTATGCATTACGGAAAATACGGTGAAAAAGCACGTGACCAGTATTTTTAGAAAACTGGAAGTTACAAACCGCAATGAGTTAATCAAAAAACTGACACAGAACTAAGAAATAAAAACGATTGTACATGAGAATGTCCGACAGACAAAGCAGGTACAGTCGTTTTTTTGTTTTGCGGAAAAAATCCGCTTAAATAAGTGCGAAATGTAGGATTACCCCTAATTGGTACCAATATTACCCCTGGGGGTAATATTAAAATGGGGGAATAAAAGGTAAGATAAAATGGAGTTTTTATTATTATTTTATAATAATAAAGTGTAAAAGGTTTTTTATAAATAATTAATCTAAAGGAAGGAGAAAAGGAATGAAAAAGATGAAGACACGGATACTGGCGATTTTGGTAGCGGTATCCATGGTAACATCCGGTATGGCGACACCGTTGACGGTTCGAGCGCAGGAAAGCGTAGTGGGCGAACCGGCCGGTGAAGAAATGCCCATTTCGGAAGAAAGCGAAGAAACTCCTGCGCCCGAAATTGAAGAAGGCGGAGAGAACGAAGAAACTCCTGTGCCTGAAATTGAAGAAGGCGGAGAAAGTGAAGAAACCCCTGCGCCGGAAGTTGAAGAAGGCGGAGCGGGCGAAGAAACTCCTGCGCCTGAAAGCGAAGAAGGCGGAGCGGGCGAAGAAAACCCTACGCCGGAAAGCGAAGAAGGCGAAGCGGACGAAGAAACCCCTACACCTGAAGCAGGTGAGGCAGGTGCGGAATCTCCCATGCCTTCAGAGGATGAAGAAAATTTGAATGAAGAAGAACTGTCAGAGGAACTTTTGGAAGAAGAACTGGCAGAAGAACTTTTACCCGAAGAAGAGGAACTGACAGGGGATGGGGAAGTCCCTGACGATTCCTATGTGGGCACTATTGATACTTATGAGTTTGATGGAGATGCATCCGGTACAGGCTGGAGCTGGGATCAGGAAACTGCGACATTGACTTTGACGGATGCTACGATTGATGCGAGTGCGGATGGTGATTATACAGCTATCCGTATGTGTGAAGGCAGTACCCTGGTGTCTGCCGGTACGGCAAACAAGATTATCGCCCCTACCGGAGAGTGGGGTATGGATATCTATGGCAGTGTGACCATTACCGGTGATGCACCGCTTACCATAGAAGGATGCAGTTCGGGAATCGGAAGCGATGGTGTGGGCCGGCTTACCATAGACGGAACCCCTGTAACGATTACCGGTGAGAACGAGAACGAGGCGGCTCTTGCATGGATGCATGGCGTATCTGCAGACAGAGCACTTCTGTTAAATGGTGGTGCTTATATTGCCACAGCCGGGGTACATATGTTGCCATATGAAGAAGGTTCAAATTATTATCATTCCTATGCAGGAAGCAGCAGGGAAGACGGCTATGCTTCGGATTTGGAAATCAAGGTGGCTGAGGACTATATTAACTTGGATGTGATTCCTGCTGAAACTTATTCAGGCAAGGCGGCCGATGCAGAATTGTCCCTTACCATGACAGCACAGGCATCATCGTCTACCGAAGACCCTGTTACCTATCAGTGGTACAGCTGTGACGATTATGCCCATACCAATCCTGTGGAAATCAGTGGGGCCACATCTGCTTCCTATACCTTTAGCGGAAGTCAGACGGCAGGAGATTACTATTTCTTCTGTAAAGCTACGGCAGGCAGTATGTCCAGGGAATTCCCTGTAAGTAAAATAATATTGAATACAAAGGGAATGTTACCTGTTAATAAAGATTATTTTGAGTTTTATGATACTACTCCCAGCGAAGATCAGTTAGCTACCTATGGCTGGAAATGGGATAAAGCTACCAAGACACTGACACTGCAGAATGCGGAAATTAACGGACAGTTATATTTCTATTTGGAAGAGGGAGATATTACGATTCAGCTTCCGGAGGATAGTGTAAGTACTGTTAACAAAACGACTTCATATTCTGTTTTAAGCCATAATTGTGATGATGACAGTAACTTAATCATTTCCGGTGGCGGTACACTGAATGTTACCCGAAACAATAGTTCATCGAATGCTTACTCTTATGGTGTAATAGATGTTGAGAATGGGCTCGTTATCAGCAATGGTGCACAGGTAAATGTAAGCGCGATAGGTACCGGTAAGTGCGGCGGTTTGTCTGCCGGTACACTTCAGGTAAAAGATACAGCCAAACTGACTCTGCAGAATATCACGCCATCTATTGATGTAACCAATAGAGATTATGCAGCAGCAGCTTATCAAAAATTATTGGGTACGAAAATTACCCTGCCTGAATCCTATACGATAGAGGAATATAACGGACAAAGCTATGTAAAGGATGCTTCCGGCTATGCCACAAAGGTGGTATTTGAGGTCGGTACGGATCCTTATTATGATATTACATCACAGCCCGTCGCTGTGACCCAGACCAAGTCCGGTGATGCTACAGCGACCTTTAGTCTGACAGTAGCAGCTGCTGCTTATAACGGGGCACCTGCGCCCTCTTATCAGTGGTATACCTGTGATGAGGATGGTGAAAGTAAAGTAGCCATTGAAGGTGCCACATCCGCTACCTATACCCATACCGGTAGTATTGACATAGGTGCGCATTATTATTGTGCAGAAGTAACCGGTGCAGGAAGTACCGGTATGTGCAGTAAGGTGGCGGTTGTTTATGCCAGTCCCACAGGCAATGCGTTGATTGCAAATGATGCTGTTTATCTTTATAGTAACAGCAACTTTGAACCGAAGACGCCAACGGCAGGTTTTGGTGTGACGGTGGATGAAGTAAATAACAAATGGCTGGTGGAACTGGAGAATGCCACGGCTTTTGTTTCCGATACCGGTATTTATATTAACAATAACTCCGGATTAAACAGAGATACGGATATCATCCTTACCGGGGACAATTACATATATGCGGATTATGATGCCGTGTATTCGTATATTGCAAGCGGCGAGAAGATTACCTTCCAAGGGGATGGCAGTCTTTCCATGGTAAGTAAAAATGAAGCAATTGATCTCGATAACAGCAATGTGATTATCGAGGATAATGCAACCGTGTCCATAGAATGTAAAAAGAGCGTTGTAAACGAAATGAAATCACTTGTTATCAAGGAAGACGGTGAATTTTCATTTTCCTCTGCAGCAGGACTTTGGTTTAAAACACCTTCCGATTGTGATTTTGCAGTAGAAGGCGTGGAAGGTGCTTATATTAACGCCGGCGGTTATCTGGTAGATACAGACGGAAATAAGTTAACAAGCGCAAAACTGATAACAGATACTGCGACAAAATTGGTAATTACCGATTATCCGGAAGCTACCGTAAATGCAAAGGTAGGAACACCCGTAAGCCTGACGGTAGCAGCAGAGCTGCGCAATTATACAGGTGAAGCCCCTGCCCTGAAATATCAGTGGTATGTGGATGGTGTGGCCAAAGAAGGCGCTACAAGTGCGACCTTTACATACACGCCTGCAGTGAAAAAGAATGTAAGCGTGCATTGTGTAGTAAGCACGGAATATGGCGGTCAGACTTACTCCGTAACCGGAACTGCCATTACCCTTGATTTGGGTATTATTACGAAAACATTAACAATTTCTACTTCGAAAGCATCCACCGACATGCTGGATACCCAAGGCTGGAAGTGGGATAAGGATGCCAAGACCCTGACCTTTGATGGCGTAGCTTTTGACACGGAAAGCTATGCGTTGAATCTAAGCGGCAGCGCGGGAGATGTGATGACCCTTGTCCTTGCAGAAGACAGTGTGAATACCATTGCCAAAACAGGATCAACCAGTGCTTATGCAGTTGACATTCGTGGTATCAGTAAACTGGTGATTACCGGTGACGGAGAATTGAATGTAAGTAATCAATATATGCAGGCTATTTACGTAGATGGTGTTGATATTTCCATTGAAGGCGGTGCCAAGGTAACGGCAACTGCATATAGTGATCGTGAAGCGGTGCGTCTGTATTCAGGCAAATTGCAGGTGAAGGGGGAAGGCAGTAAGTTAACTGCTACCAGCAGCAGTACTTCATACTCTGCAATAGTTTTAGCAGGAATATCTGCGGCATCGGACTTCAGTATAACTTCTCCTGCCGGTGCAACCATATCCGGCTCAGGCACTACCTATGAGATTTTTAACAGCAATGGTACCAGAGCTAATCATGTGGTATTAGAGCCTATAACGGAGACCTACCTTGGATTTTCAACCTATCCGGAGGTAATAAACAAGGTAATCAAGGGCGGGGAAGCGACCACCCTTACAGTCAAAGCGGCAATTGTTAACTATACGGGAACAGAACCGGAATTTTCCTATCAGTGGTATTTAAACGGGGAAGCAATCGCAGGTGCTACAACAGCTACTTACAGTTATTCTACGGCGAAAGCAGGCCGTGATGTGCTGCGCTGTGATGCAACGGCGACAATTGATACAGTTCCTTATAAAGCAACCGGTGATGATATTTGTATGGACTGTAATGTCCGTTACACCAGCCTTGGTATCGAAGAATATACCTCCAGTTCGGATAAGCTTGACACCGAGGGATGGAAATGGGATAAGGATACCAAGACCCTGACCATAGATGGTCTTTATATCATAGCAAAAAATAACGGTCTTGGACTTTATACAACCGGCGACAGTAAAATCATTATAAATGGGGAGAACTATGTGGAAGTCTCCTCCAGTTATAACGGTGCGTTCCGTGTAGGCGGCGGCAGCGGTACAACCTCTAAGGTGACGGTAAGCGGCGGCGGTACGTTAACCACCAAGACAAATGACAGTAACGCTTATTGTGAAGTGCGGGAAGGCACGGAACTTGTGCTGACGGACGGCGTAAAGTTGAATCTGAATGCGCCCAGTTACAGTAGCGGTTACGGGGCACTTTATGTAAAATCAGGTGGTAGTCTGCGTCTGGAAGATGCAGGTACGCAGCTGAACTTAAACGGAGGAAGCGGCAACAGAGTCGCTATCCGTTTTGTAGATGAACCCCAGCGGTATGCATTTGAGATTTCCGACCCTACAGGCGGATCTGTTAAGATGCCTTCCGGATATTCCTTCTATACGGTATGTGATTCAGCCGGTAAGGCGGCAGGAGAGGTGTCACTGGTAGCAGATACTACCGTAGCCCTTGGATTTGATACCTATCCGAAGGCAGAGTATACAGCTGTAAAGAACACGGCACTTTCTTTAAGTGCAGTGGCACAGATGAAAAATTACACAGGAACGCCAACCATCAATTACCAGTGGTACTTAGACGGCGAGGCAATTACGGGAGCAACAGGCGCGGATTATGCATTTACACCTGCTACAAACGGTATTTATACCTTAAGATGTGATGCTTCTGCTACGGTAGAAATGGAAGGTGTGGATACAGACTTTACCGCTACAGGTAAGGATATTAAGGTATCTGTAGGCATCCGTACAACCACTTTGAATATCGGTAATGATACGGAAAGTACCGATATGCTGGCAACCGAAGGTTGGAAGTGGGATAAGAATACCAAGACACTGATCCTTGAAAATGTGAATATTAATACCACAAGCGGACGGGGATTATATATCTATGTATCCGGTGATGTAACGGTAAATATGCCGGCGGGCTCCAAGAACTATATTACGGCTACTTCATCGGCAACGGGTAGTACTCCGGTTGCATTTACCAGTAGTACGGTAACTTTTAACGGTCCCGGTGAGCTATTTACTTCAGGAAAAAATAGTAATAATTATTTCGCAGCCTATACAAAGATGATATTGGATAACGGTGCTTATATTCAGGGCGAAAATACCGGCAAAGGCGGAGCGGCATTTATTTTTGATAACGAGCTGGTGATTGCTGACGCAGACAGCCGTATCAAAGCAACGATTCCGAACAGCTCTTCCAATAACCCCATTATATTCCGTAGTATGCAGGAAGCAGGGAACTTTGAAGCGGAAACACCGGCAGGTGCAGAGCTTGCTTTGAAGTCCGCAGGAACATACGTATTTATGAAGGATTCTATTGCAGTAAAGGATATTACCTTGCGCAAAGATACGCGAAAATATATTGCCTTTACGAAGTATCCGGAGGATACAACCTGTGGAACAGGCAGCAGCATTACCCTTACGGCGAAAGCAAAGACCGTGAATTTGGGAGATACTGAGATTACTTATACCTGGTACGACGGAAACGGAAAAGTACTTGGTACAGGCGCAGACTATACCTTTAAAGCAGGAAGTACTCCTTCCTTTGAAACCTTGTATTGTGAAATTACAGCTTCCTATGACGGAACCGATTACCAAGTAACCGGAGACAAATTCGCAGTGTTTGTAGGCGGCATAGAAAAGGATCTGCTTCTTAGTGATATGGCCACCACCGATAAGCTTTCTTCTGAAGGCTGGAAGTGGAACGCATCCACCAAGACACTGACATTAAAGAATTTTGCCGCACGGGGCAGAATTGAATTACCCGGTGGCTCTACCATCAATCTGACAGACGGCGGAATGAACTATCTTTATAGCACAAATCAGATTGCTATTACCGCTAAGGGAGAAGGTCTGACCTTTAACGGAACAGGAAAACTGAATATTTATCAGAAACTAACGTACAGTGTGAAAGCAAGTGCTATTTGGTGCGGTACCAATTCCTCTGTGGCTCCCGTTACCTTTAATGGCTCGGATATTGAGATTTCACGTACCGGTCCAACCACTTCGGAGATGATTGATTCCTGGTATATTTACTTTAATGCAGCCAATGTAAAGATGAACTGGGTAGGCGAGCATGATACGAGCCGGTTTATGGATAGGGTTGTCATGAACGGCAGCAAGCTGGCGGAAGGAACCGAGAGTTATTCAAGTTATTACGGAACCTATCATGCAGATACCGATATGACCACCCTTCAGGTAGTACCGGACGGTATTTATATCAAGAAACAGCCTGAAGAGGAAGTTTATGGAATTAAGAAGGGCCAGGAGCTGACCCTTACGGCGCAGGCAGTATCTGCTAACGAAGGAACCATTTCTTATAAGTGGTACTCCACGGACGATTACAGTTCACCGGCAGATGATGCCAGCACCAAACTGGTAGCGAAAACGGCGAAGTTAACCATCACCGGTAAAGAGCGTGGTGGGAAATACTACTTCTGTGAAATAAGCGACGGAACTACTACCGCGACCACGAAGATAGTATGTGTGGTTACCGGTGCCGCAGGCAAGCTTCCCATTACAGAGAAACTTGTGTTAAGCGAAACCGTAGATAACTTGGCAACCCATGGATGGAAGTGGGATTCTGCAAGTAAGACACTTACCCTTTCTAGTGCAGAAGTATTTATTCCCTTTGGAAAGACATCCTATTGGATGAATATGCCTGCAGAGATTACATTCTCCGTAGTAAAGGGAACAACCAACCACGTACAGAAGGGCCTGTATATCCAGGCATCCCAGAACTATACTGCGACTTTTACAGGCGAAGGTACTTTGGATATGGACCGTATTTATGGTTCGGGCTCCTATGTGGCTGATGTTAACGTAACAGGCGGCATCAAGTTAAGCAGCGGTCGTTTAGACGCTAAAACAGGAAGTGCGCTGACGGTAGATGATGGTGCTTATGCAGAGTTTAACAGTAGCAGGAGTGATTTTCACGGTACGGTTACCGTTGAAAATGCGGAATTATACTTTAGCAGTTACGCGAACTATAATGATGATGAAGGTGATTTTGTCGTAAAGAACGGCGGTACCGTGAAGACAGACGGCAGTCTTACTACCTATGGTGATATGAAGATTGAAACCGGAGGTATGTTGCAGGCGGAAGGTACCGTTAGAGTCGGAAACTCTTCAAACTACAGAGAAGCCAAACTGACCATAGACGGTACATTGCTGGTAAATTGCGGCGGTTCCCCGTTAATGATTGACACAACCTTAAGCGGCGAAGAAGCCTTGAATCTTTCCGATGCGGTGAAGGTGTTTACACCGGAAACCTACACCATTTATAACGGTGACGTGGTAGGCGAAAAAACAATCCAAATCGGCAGAGACGCAAGTAGCGTTTATACCGGTGTGCTTTATATTGCACCCGTAAGTACGAAGCCGATTCCTTTAACCTCGGTTAAATTAGTAGGTACACCTAAGTATGGCGAGCGGTTAACCTATGTAACAGAACCTGCAGATGCAGTCATTGAGGAATTTGAATTTGAGACCTCCTACAGTAAGAACGGACCTTGGTCCACCTGGTCAAGCGGCAGCAGTACCTACCAGGATATTTCAACCCGAATGGTAGACCGTTATGTGCGTGTGAAGGCCACTGCAATCGGCACTCACAGTGGTACGGTTTACAGTGAGGTGTTAGGTCCCGTAAAAGGTAATCCTGCTACCCTGAAGGAATTACTGATTAATGATTCTTCAGGCTGGGCTAAGAATAACTTTGACGGAGATGATGATTCCTACTACAGGTCTGTTTACGCAGAAAGTGACGAAGTATTTTATGAACGTTACTGGGCAGTGCCTGTAAGTAATGATGCCAAGATTACCATGAAGGTGGTGAATGATGCTTATCCGGACGGCTTGGAATTCACAGGTGCGGTAGCCGATATCCCCATGATTCTGGGTGATAATACCGTAACGGTAACCGTAACCTATCAGGGTCAGACGAATGAATATACGGTAAGTACGGGCGTGTATATGAACTATACTTCATTTAGTATTTATAATTATGTACCCGGCGTAACCGTTACGGCAGTGCTGGATTACACCGACCCTGCCAAGGCAGATGAAACCATGGTAAATGATGGAATCAGCACCTATACGAATATCAGCAACGTACCTTATGATACGAAGATAACCCTTACCGCAGTAACCCCTGAGGGCAAGCGGCTTTGGAACTACAACAGTGACTTATTGGCAGCCGATGACGGAAACAATACCTGTGAGTACCGGTTTGGCGAAAGTGCGTATGCGATTTATATCCGGGAAGAAAACGTAATTGCAAAAGCACCTGCCGGTATCGAAGCGTACTGGGATAGCTTTGTAGACGATAAGCAGACAAGTAATGCTATCGTAAATGTGGAAGCCCTTGAAAAGAGTGATGCGGCTCCCGGAGAATACGGCTATTACAATATTCACTTAGAAGCATTTGATGCACTTACCGGTGAAGTGGCAACAGAATATGATACCGCAGATGACGGAGCAGGTCCCGGCGCGGGAGAAACGGCCATCCGCTGTGTATTATACGGACTTGATCCTTCCCGCGACTATACCATCCGTGCCTCTTATAATGAGCTTATGACCAATTATGCAAGGGAAGAAGCGGCTACAGAGAGCCAGTACGCGGTAGCAACATTAGAAGGCGTTCCCGAAAATATTCAGATGATTCCGGATAAAGAACACATCGTGCTGGCACCCGGTGAAACCACGGAAATCAGCTTCGAATTTGATGGACTTACTGACAGCTATATCGAGCTGATGAGTTCTACAGATGAAGAAGTAGTGGAATTATACGGCGGCTATATGTCCGATTCGGATGATTACAAGAAGGGCACCATCACTGCAGGTGCAAAAGAAGGAACCACATGGCTGACCTTCGGCGGAAAAGTACAAAACATTTACGGTGTAGGCTTTAAGTATGCTTATGCTACCGTACGTGTGGATGTCAGTGCCAAGGAAGAAGCCGGGAAGCTTCATCTTGGTGTGAAATCAGGAAGCATCAATGTATATAGTGATTCTGCCATTACGGTGCCCGTATATCAGATGGACAGCAGATACGAAATTGTAAATGCAGTGTTTGTAACACCTGAGGACCCTGCCAAGGCAGAAGCAATTAATGAAAAATTTGAAATTCAGACAGTAAATGACAGAACCCTTAAGATTGTTCCCAAAGTACCGGCCGACAGCGACAGCATGAACTGGTCCAAGTGGGCAAACAGCATGAAGGGAACCTACAAGGCGAATATTCAGGTAAATTACAAAGAAGGTACCGACTCGGGCGGTAATCCGATTATCGTTTACAGTCGTGTAAGTAGTGAGAAACTGACCATTACGGCAACCGCAACAGCACCTGCCGTTAAGGTAAAGGATGTGAAGTTTAACAGCTTCTATCAGAATCAGGTGAAGGATGTGGTTTATACCATAAAAGGTAAGACCGTAACGGAAGCCAAGGTAGATATGGTGAAGAACACCGCTAAAATAAAGGCATGTCCTGACTGGATGAGCCTTGATGCAGGCGGAAAGAGAGCAACCTTAAGCAGTGAAAAGATAAAAGCATTAAAGAACAAAGCAAGCGGAACCCTTTACCTGAAGGTTTGGGTAGACGGCTATCGTGTACCTGCCCAGGTGACGGCAGAAGTATCCGCTGCCTATGCAACACCGAAATTGAAGCTTTCCAAGTCCACAGTAAATCTGGCGGCTGACGGTGATAATGTATACGGTTATGACATGAAGCTTCAGTCTAATGACAAGAAGGTTTCCTACAGCAGCCTGAATGTAACAGGCCTTAGAGTAGCGAAAACTTCCGATATGGCGTTATTAAGCGCCAAGGACAGAAAAACCTACGCGGCTTCCTCTGAAGTATATGTCGGCAATTTTGATGCAGAAAAAGGAACCTTTACCTTATATGCAAATGATAAGCCGGTAGCAGGAAAGGCACTTTTAATTGCTACGTTAGGCGATGACAGCAGACAGGAAGTGAAGATTCCTCTCACCATCAAGCTGGTGAAGGCTCCTATCCTGAAGGCAAGTGCAACAGAAGTAACCTTAAATACCGCAGTAGGTACCGGATATTGGGATAAGGAAGAGAAGGTTGTTAAGTTCTCTACCAACACCCAGGGGTATGATTTGACCTATAGCAATGTGGATTACTTTGTAACGGATGCTAAGGGTGTCGATGATTTAAGTGCAGAACTTGGCGTAGAAGAGGAGAACGGACAGGTAACCTTCTATGCACTGGATACTACCGTGAAGAATAAAGCCTACAAGGTACATGTGACCGCAGGCGGCATCAAGGAAAAGGTAGTGATTACCGTAACAGCCAAGGATATCCTGCCTACCCTTAAGGTTTCCAAGAGCAAGATTTCCTTACGCCGTGCGTGGGGTACCTATGAGGATGAGCAGGCAATCAAATTTACAACTACTAACAAAAACTACAAGCCTAACGTATTGTCAGAAGAAATTCAGGTAATGAATCCGGATGGCAAAGTGATGGGCGCAGGCGGAACGGACGATACCCTGCATTATTACATGGGTTGGTCAGGCAGTGATAAAGTATTGTATGTAACGCCCGGAAGCAACTGCGCGGCCGGTAAGTACAAGGTTAAGATTAACCACAAGATGCCTTGCGGCAAGCTCATTAAGGCGACGGTCAATGTAACTGTAAATGACAATCTGCCCGTAGTGAAACTGGGAACTTCTACCGTGAAGTTAAATACCGCAATTACGGACTTATACGATGATTCTATTTATGGCGGTACCTATTTCTACAACAGCGCGGTAGTGAAAGTCAAAGGACTTGAAAATGTGGATGTTTATACACATAATCACACGGTCAAAGACAGTAAGGGCAAAAATGCTTCCTCCGCAGTGACTGTAGTTAAGGGCAGTTCAGAACTTAAAGTGCGTCTCACTTCTGATGCAAAAGCAGGAGAAACCTACACGGTATCCTACTATGCAGAGTTAGAGGCGAAGAATGCCAAAGGCAAACGTTTACAAACCAAGCCTGTAACCCTTACAGTAAAAGCGGTAAAAGCTCCTACCGTAAGCGGTAAGGTAACAGGAAACATCGACTTAACCAGAGCAGATACTACCAAGGCAAACTTCAATTTGAAGTATACCGGTTGGAGTAAGGATGCTTATGAAGGATACCAAAGACCGGTTCTGAAGTGGGAAGTATACGCGAAGAGTGGTACCAAGCCGATTACGTCCGCACAGGGCAGTCTTGGCAGCGGAACCTACGGAGAAGGCCTGGTAGCGTATGGTGATTCCAATGATGAAGGTTCCGGTTGGTTTAAGAATGCTGTTAATTTGGAAGAAAATCCTTATGACCTGTCATTAATGGTATCCAAGAGCGGTACCTCCGGTTGGGAACTGAATCAGATAAATCCTACCTACAAATATACCTGTAGGGTATGGCTTGAGTTCCCCGCAGAAATTACCAGGGATGAAAGCGATACGGAACCTATGAAGGTTTCTGCATCTGCGTTGGCATTTGTGGTAAAACAGGGAACCACCAAGTTTAGCCAGAGTCCCAAGAGCGTGACCCTTGCCAAGTTAGATCCTTACGGAAGATGCTACATCACTATAAAGAACAGTGACAAAGACAAACAGAATGTAGAAGATGTTGCAAGCGTACAGCTGCAGTCAAGTGCCCTTGCCAATGCTTTAGAGGTGGTAAAAGTTCACTCCGCAGAAGGTAACAAATATGCAGTTCAGTGGAAGGATACAGACCCTGTAACCCCCGGTGTTCAGATTAAGTCCGGCGTTGTAAGCGGTGAAGTGAAGCTGAAGGTATTCTTAGAGGGTAATGACCCTGCAAGAAATGCTGCGAATGCAACACTGAAACTGAAGGTAACGGTAAAATAATCACTGTTTCACAGTTGGAACAGTTGAAAAAATACGTGAACAAAAAAGAAAAGCCGATGAGAAATCATCGGCTTTTTTGTGTCATGAATAATCATCGGCTTTTTTGTTGCGAGAAATATTTGTTTTAATTCAGTCTCTTTGCTGTTTATGCCAGGGAATGAATAAATAATCCGCTGCGAAGTTTGGGTTCAAACCAGGTAGACTTAGGCGGCATTAAAAGACCTGCATCCGCTACGGAAAGAAGTTCTTCGATGGAAGTGGGGTACATGGAAAATGCCACTGTCATATCTTCGGCCACTCGCTTTTCCAGTTCTGCAAGACCGCGGATGCCGCCTACGAAATCAATGCGGTTATCCACTCTGGGGTCTTCGATACCGAGAATAGGATTAAGCAGATGGTTCTGCAGTACGGATACATCCAGACCTTCTACCGGGTCATCGCTCCTAAGGGAAGCTGCAGCGGTAAGCAGATACCACTGACCATCTAAGTACATACCAAAGGTTCCTTTTTCACAAGGGGATACCGGAGTATCCTGGGCAGCTACGGCAAAGCCTGCCTTTTCTACTGCGGCAAGGAATTCTTCCTTAGAAGCGCCCTTTAAATCCTTTACCACTCTGTTATAGGGTAAAATAGCCAGCTGGTCATCGGGGAACAGTACGGAGAGGAAGCGGTTGTATTCTTCATCTCCTGTGTAATCAGGATTTGCTTCCCTGCGCTTAAGACCTACCTTTACGGCAGAGGCACATCTGTGGTGGCCGTCAGCAATGTAGGTACAGGGAACTTCTGCAAATAAAGCTTCCAGCTTAGCGATGGTTTCTGTATCAGAGATGCACCATGCTTTATGGGTGATGCCGTCATCAGAGGTAAAATCATAAAGCGGTGTTTTTTCTTTTTCTGTATTAACAATAGCATTAATTTCAGCCACGGAACGGTAAGCTAAGAAAATCGGGCCGGTATGGGCATTGGTGGTATCCACGTGGCGGATCCGGTCGATTTCTTTTTCCTCTCTGGTGTTCTCGTGCTTCTTAATAATCTGATTCTGATAATCATCAATGTCAGAGCAGGCAACGATACCCGTCTGGGAACGGCCGTCCATAATCAGTTCATAAATATAGTAACAATGGGTTTCTTCTATTACATAGTTTCCTTTCGCGATGGCTTCTTCCAGCATCTCTTTGGCCTTTAAGTAAACACGGTCATCGTAGGTACTTACATCATCGGGAAACTGGGTTTCCGCTCTGTCAATCGCCAGAAAGGATAAGGGTTCTTTTTTTACGATTTCAAGTGCTTCCCTGCGGTTGTACACATCATAAGGAAGTGCAGCAATACGGCTTACAAGGGCCGGCGCGGGGCGGACACTTTTAAATGGGGTTACTTTAGGCATAATGATTCCTCCGATAGTATTTGAATTTTACTTCCTATTATTATACGGAGTTAAGGTGGGGGTGTCAATTCATTTCTCTGTATTGCGGTAATGCTTTACTGAGTTAAACCGTCTTGACGAAAGGGGACAAAGTCAGATATAGTATTTAGAAGATGCAGACATAATGATGCTTAGGGATTGTGACTGCGGTTTCGAATGAATTGTTACGGAGAATAAGGTACATTATGAGAGAAGCAAAAATTTCCGGAGTTATTTACATATTATTGGCAGGCATCTGCTGGGGGTTTATGGGCGTACCCGTAAGAATGCTGGGAGAGGTGGGACTTGCCTCTCTTGATATTTGTTTTATCCGCGCTTTCATTACCTTTTTGGTGATGCTTATAGGACTTTTCATTTTTGACAGAAGTGCTTTTCGGATTAAAATCAGGGATATCTGGTGCTTTGCGGGAACCGGAGCCCTGAGTGTGGCGTTTTTTAATTTTTGTTATTTCAAGACGATGACCCTGACGTCCCTTTCCGTGGCGGCGGTATTTTTGTACACGGCACCTGCCTTTGTGATGGTGATGAGTGCTTTCTTATTTAAAGAGAAGCTGACGGTACAAAAGCTGGCAGCACTTGGGCTGGCGTTTCTGGGCTGCGTATTTGTATCCGGCATCATTGGCGGTGCGGGCGCGTTGTCGGCGGCAGGAATTCTTTGTGGACTGGGTGCCGGCTTTGGCTATGCCCTATACAGTATTTTCGGAAGATTTGCCATCAACAGAGGATACAGCTCCCTGACCATTTCTTTTTACACCTTTTTGTTTGCGGCGCTTGCTACCTTCTTTTTGACGGACGCGGGCAGAGTGGTGGCGGCGGTTACCGGAAACGGAAGTCTGTTTATGAAAACGGTTTTTTGGGTACTGGTGGTGACGCTGGTTCCTTATCTGAGTTATACCAAGGGACTGAACAGTGTGGAGAACGGAAAAGCATCCGTCATTGCTTCCATAGAACCTGTTGTGGCAACGGTGGTTGGTGTGTTATTATATAAAGAAGAAATGCAGATTTGGAATGTGCTGGGGATTTGCCTGGTGCTTGGTTCCATTCTTTTGATTTACAGTAAGAGGGAGAAAAGCGATGAATGAAAGAAAGATGAAAACCGGCTTTAGCGCGAGAATGATCGTAGGGATTGTTTTTAGTATGATGGGTGCTATCTTTTTCGGAGCAGGGGTGTTCCTTTTGTTTATGGCACCGGCGGATATTAAACTGCTGTTCTTTTTGATTTTTGGCGGATTGGGCTTGGTATTTTTGGTAATCGGAGTGATTTGTCTTTATCTGGAAGGAAAAAAGAGAAGTGCCCAGAGGAAGCTTTTTGAGAACGGCAATTATATAGAGGCGGATTTTTTTGACATTGATTGGGACACAACCATCAATGTAAACGGCCGTCATCCTTATTTTGCCAGATTCCGTTATCAGGATCCGTATGGAGATGTACATATCTTTAAGAGTAGGAATATGTTTATCAATCCGGACACTCTGATGACCGACAGAAAAGTGAAGGTTTATGTAAACGGAACGGATTACAAATATTATTATGTAGATATTGATGAAATTCTTCCTAATGTATATGAGCATTAAATAGAGCATTAAATAAAGAAGAGAGTTTACTGTTCTACAAGATATGGTAGTGGGAGGAGTTATATCCACCACCGGTGGCAGGGTATTAATATGTATAAAATCATTCGTGATAAATGCACAAAAATAAATACAAAAAAATGTGAAAAATTTTAAAAAAATATCTTGCAGGATTGAAAGACATATTGTATACTAACAAGTGCTGTGGCATGATAGCTGTGAAGCGTGAGGTTGCTACGGGGCTGAAAAGCACTGTAGGTTTTCCGTGGAGCGAATGTCAAGAGGTGCGGCTGGGCAGCCAAACCAAAGAACCTGACGGCAAGTCACTGTACAAACATATGTCTGTTTGAGAACAGAAACACGTGTGTTAAGAATGTTTACGGACACAATGCGAAGAAATTCGCAATTTTTGTGTGAAGAGGCAGGACACACACGGAAGAGTGTACAGTCACCGCTTGTCGTACTTAAAGAATTATTTAAAAGTGCGAAAAGGAGGCGACTTTTTTTATGGCAAGTCAAGTAATGAGAATCACACTCAAGGCTTATGATCATCAGTTAGTAGATGCATCTGCCAAGAAAATCATCGAAACAGTTAAGAAGAACGGATCACAGGTAAGCGGACCGGTACCCCTTCCTACTAAGAAGGAAGTTGTTACTATCTTAAGAGCGGTTCACAAATACAAAGATTCCAGAGAGCAGTTCGAACAGAGAACTCACAAAAGACTGATCGATATCATCACACCCACTCCCAAGACTGTAGATGCTCTGCAGAGACTGGAAATGCCCGCTGGTGTGTACATTGATATTAAAATGAAGAACAAATAAGTTTCTTCAAAAGCAACAAAGCAACAAACAGAAGATTCAACACGGATCTTCAAAGCCGGGCGTAACCCGGTATGACCCCTACACTAGAATGGCCCAATCGCGGCCCGCTGTAGAATTTAATGGAGGTAAACAAAATGAAAAAAGCTATTTTAGCTACCAAAGTCGGAATGACTCAAATCTTCAACGAAGACGGAACTTTAGTTCCCGTAACAGTACTTCAGGCTGGACCTTGCTTCGTAACACAGGTTAAAACTGTTGAAAACGACGGTTACAGTGCAGTACAGGTTGGTTTTGTAGACAAGAAAGAAAGAATTGTCAACAAAGACAAAGCCGGTAAGAAAGAAGTAATCCACAGACATGGCGTTAACAAGGCTCTGAAGGGACACTTCGAAAAGGCTGGTGTTTCCTGCAAGAGATTCGTAAGAGAATTCAAATTTGAAAACGCTGAAGAATACACACTTGGCAGTGAAATTAAAGCTGATATGTTTGAAGCCGGAGATAAGATTGATGCAACTGCAATCTCCAAAGGTAAAGGATTCCAGGGCGCAATCAAGAGACACGGACAGCACAGAGGTCCCATGGCTCACGGTTCCAAATTCCATCGTCATCAGGGTTCCAATGGTGCATGCTCCTCACCGAGCCGTGTATTCAAAGGAAAAGGAATGCCCGGTCATATGGGCTGCGTAAAGGTTACAGTACAGAACCTTGAAGTAGTAAGAGTAGATGCTGAAAACAATCTGCTTCTTGTTAAGGGTGCAGTACCCGGACCTAAGAAAGCCTTAGTGACAATCAAAGAAACAGTAAAGGCTAATTAATTAGTCGGATGATGAAAGGAGGACCATTCAGATGGCAAACGTATCTGTTTATAATATGGAAGGCAAAGAAGTTGGTACAATTGAATTAAACGATGCGGTATTTGGTGTAGAAGTAAACGAACACCTTGTACACATGGCAGTTGTACAGCAGCTTGCAAACAATCGTCAGGGAACACAGAAAGCAAAAACTCGTTCTGAAGTTTCCGGTGGCGGAAGAAAACCTTGGAGACAGAAAGGAACCGGTCATGCAAGACAGGGTTCAACAAGATCTCCTCAGTGGACAGGAGGCGGCGTTGTATTCGCTCCCGTACCGAGAGATTATTCTTTCAAATTAAATAAGAAAGAAAAGAGAGCAGCTCTTAAGTCCGCTCTTTCAAGCAGAGTAGCAGACGGAAAGTTAATCGTAGTAGATGAACTTAAGTTTGACGAAATCAAAACAAAGAAATTCAAAGCAGTTATGGACAACTTAAAAGTAAGCAAGGCACTTGTTGTTATCGCTGAAAACGATGAAAAGGTTGTTATGTCTGCAAGAAATATTCCCACTATTAAGACAGCATTAACAAACACAATTAATGTTTATGACATCTTAAAAGGTGACACACTTATCCTTACAAAGGATGCAGTGGCTAAGATTGAGGAGGTGTATGCATAATGGCAGCTATTCAGTATTATGACGTAATCCTCAAACCGGTTATTACAGAAAAGAGTATGGCTGGTATGAGCGAAAAGAAATATACTTTTTTGGTTCATCCCGAAGCAAATAAGACTCAGATCAAAGAAGCTGTTGAAAAAATGTTTGACGGCGCAAAAGTTGCTAAGGTTAACACCATCAACTGCGACGGCAAGACAAAGAGACGTGGTATGGTTTTCGGTAAGACCGCTAAGACCAAAAAGGCTATCGTTCAGTTAACAGCAGACAGCAAAGAAATCGAAATCTTCGCTGGTCTCTAAAATGTAAGACTATGCACAGAAAAGTGCGATATTAAATGTAGAACTCGAAAGGAGATAAAGTCATGGGAATTAAGAAATACAACCCATATACACCTTCCAGAAGAAATATGACAGGTTCTGACTTCGCAGAAATCACAAAGACAACTCCTGAAAAATCTCTTTGTGTTTCCTTAGAAAAGAACGCTGGTCGTAACAATCAGGGTAAAATCACTGTAAGACACCGCGGAGGCGGTTCCAGAAGAAAATACAGAATCATCGATTTCAAGAGAAATGCTAAGGACGGCATTCCTGCAACAGTAATCGGAATCGAATACGATCCTAACAGAACAGCGAATATCGCTTTAATCTGCTACGCAGACGGCGAAAAGGCTTACATCCTTGCTCCCGAAGGATTAAAGGATGGCATGAAGGTTATGAGTGGACCTGAAGCAGAAGTTAGAGTTGGTAACTGCTTACCTTTAGCTAACATCCCTGTAGGTACACAGATTCATAACATCGAATTATATCCCGGAAAGGGCGGCCAGATGGTTCGTTCAGCCGGAAACAGCGCACAGTTAATGGCGAAAGAAGGAAAATATGCAACACTTCGTCTTCCTTCAGGCGAAATGAGAATGGTTCCTATCGTATGTAGAGCAACCGTTGGTGTTGTAGGAAACGGAGATCACAGCCTTATCAATGTCGGTAAAGCAGGACGTAAGCGTCATATGGGTATCCGCCCTACAGTTCGTGGTTCTGTTATGAACCCTAACGACCATCCTCACGGTGGTGGTGAAGGTAAGACCGGTATTGGACGTCCCGGCCCGAGTACACCTTGGGGCAAGCCCGCTCTTGGTCTTAAGACACGTAAGAAGAAAAAAGCTTCTAACAAGTTAATCGTAAGAAGAAGAGACGGCAAGGCCATCAAATAATAAGGAGGAGAGAAAATGGCTAGATCACTGAAAAAAGGACCCTTTGCAGATGCAAGTTTACTGAATAAAGTAGATGCAATGAATGCAGCAGGACAAAAGCAGGTTATCAAGACCTGGTCCCGTCGTTCTACAATCTTCCCCTCTTTTGTGGGACATACGTTTGCAGTACATGACGGAAGAAAGCACGTGCCTGTATATGTAACAGAAGATATGGTTGGACACAAGTTAGGTGAATTCGTTGCAACCAGAACTTATAGAGGACATGGAAAAGACGAGAAGAAGTCTAAAGTAAGATAAGGAGGTTTTAGCAATGGCAAAAGGACATAGATCCCAAATTAAAAGAGAGAGAAATGCGCAGAAAGACACAAGACCTTCAGCTAAGTTATCTTACGCAAGAGTGTCTGTTCAGAAAGCATGTTTCGTATTAGATGCCATCAGAGGCAAAGATGTAGCAACTGCTCTGGCAATTTTAGAGTACAATCCCAGATATGCTTCCAGCATCATTAAGAAGTTACTTCAGTCCGCTATCGCAAACGCTGAAAATAACAACGGAATGAACGCTGAAAACCTTTATGTTGCAGAATGTTATGCAAATAAAGGACCTACAATGAAGAGAGTTAAACCGAGAGCACAGGGTAGAGCTTACAGAATCGAAAAGAGAATGAGCCACATCACAGTTGTGCTTGATGAAAGATAGGAGGAAAAATAATGGGACAGAAAGTTAATCCTCACGGCCTCAGAGTCGGTGTTATTAAGGATTGGGATTCTAAATGGTATGCAGATGCAGACTTTTCTGATTTCCTCGTAGAAGATTACGACATCAGAAAATACCTTAAGAAGAAATTATTTAGTGCCGGAATTTCCAAAATCGAAATCGAAAGAGCGGCAGGCAGAGTAAAGGTTATCATCTACACAGCTAAGCCCGGTGTTGTAATCGGTAAGGGTGGTGCTGAAATCGAAGTAACCAAGAAAGAACTTTCCAAAATGACCGGAAAGAAAGTATTAGTTGATATTAAAGAAATCAAGAGACCTGACAAGGACGCACAGCTCGTTGCAGAAAACATTGCTCAGCAGCTTGAAAACCGTGTATCCTTCAGACGTGCTATGAAGTCTTGCATGGGCAGAACCATGAAGTCCGGCGCACTTGGTATTAAGACAGCTTGTTCAGGACGTCTCGGCGGTGCTGATATGGCTCGTACAGAGTTCTACAGCGAAGGTACTATTCCGCTTCAGACATTACGTGCAGATATCGACTACGGATTTGCAGAAGCAGATACAACCTACGGTAAAGTAGGCGTTAAAGTATGGATTTACAAGGGCGAAGTACTTCCTGCTAAGAAGAATGATGAAAAGGAAGGGAGCGATAAATAATGTTAATGCCTAAAAGAGTAAAACGTCGTAAACAGTTCCGTGGCTCTATGAGAGGTAAAGCCAGCCGTGGTAATACAATCACTTACGGTGAATACGGTATTGTTGCAACAGAACCTTGTTGGATCAGATCAAACCAGATCGAAGCAGCCCGTATTGCTATGACTCGTCATATCAAGCGTGGTGGTAAAGTTTGGATTAAGATTTTCCCTGACAAACCGGTAACAGCAAAGCCTGCTGAAACTCGTATGGGTTCCGGTAAAGGTACATTGGAATACTGGGTAGCAGTAGTAAAACCCGGCCGTGTAATGTTTGAAATCTCAGGAGTAGCTGAAGAAACAGCAAGAGAAGCATTAAGACTTGCAACACATAAGCTTCCTTGTAAGTGTAAAATCGTTTCTAAGGCAGACTTGGAAGGCGGTGTATCAAATGAAGACTAATAAGTATGTAGAAGGTTTAAAAGCAAAATCAGCTGCAGAATTAGCACAGGAATTAGTAGCTGCTAAAAAAGAACTTTTCAACTTGAGATTCCAGAATGCAACCAACCAGCTGGATAACACAGCTAGAATCAAAGAAGTAAGAAAGAATATCGCAAGAATTCAGACAGTGATTACTATGAAGGGAAAAGAAGCTTAAGGTTGTAAGCTGAATGTCAAAGAAAGGAAAGGAGACAAAAACCGTGGAAAGAAATTTAAGAAAAACACGTACCGGTAAGGTTGTTAGTGATAAGATGGATAAGACAATCGTTGTTGCTGTTGAAAACCATGTAAAACATCCTCTTTACAAGAAAATTGTAAAAGATACTTACAAATTAAAAGCACATGACGAAAACAACGAATGCCGTATCGGTGATACAGTTAAAGTTATGGAAACAAGACCTTTATCTAAAGATAAGAGATGGAGACTTGTAGAAATCGTAGAAAGAGCAAAATAGTATAAATTCGCCTGCGGCGAAGCTTAGAAGAGTGCAAAGCATTCTTCGGGCTTTGTACCGGAGCGGATATTGGAAGGAGAATTAGCATGATTCAACAGGAAAGCAGACTTAAGGTTGCTGATAACACAGGTGCTAAGGAAATCCTCTGCATCAGAGTTATGGGCGGATCTACAAGAAGATATGCACAGATCGGCGATATTATCGTTGCTACGGTTAAAGATGCAACACCTGGCGGCGTTGTAAAGAAAGGTGACGTAGTAAAGGCTGTCGTTGTTCGTTCTGTAAAAGGCGCTCGTCGTAAAGACGGTTCTTACATTAAATTCGACGAAAATGCTGCTGTTATTATTAAAGATGACAAAACTCCCAGAGGAACCCGTATTTTTGGACCCGTAGCAAGAGAACTTCGTGAAAAACAGTTTATGAAAATTGTTTCCCTTGCTCCCGAAGTATTATAGGAGGTAGCACAGCATGGCAACTTTAAAGATTAAGAAAGGTGATACCGTAAAGGTTATCGCCGGAAAAGATAACGGAAAAGAAGGCAAAGTTCTTTCTGTAGACGCTAAGAACGGTAAAGTTCTTGTAGAAGGCGTTGGCATTATTACAAAGCACGCAAAGCCTTCAGCAGCTAACCAGAATGGTGGAATTATTCAGAAAGAAGCTCCCATTGATATTTCTAACGTAATGCTTGTTGTTAACGGAAAAGCTACAAGAGTAGGCTTTAAGATGGAAGGCGACAAGAAAGTTCGTTATGCAAAATCAACAGGTGAAGTAATCGACAAGAAGTAATTGAATAATTCTAAGAAAGGAGAACTGGAAGCGTGAGCAGACTTAAAACAATGTATAAAGATGAGATCGTAGAAGCTATGATCAAAAAGTTCGGATATAAGAACATTATGGAAGTACCGAAGCTTGACAAGATTGTTATTAACATGGGTGTTGGCGAAGCAAAAGATAACGCTAAGTTACTTGAATCCGCTGTAAAAGACATGGAAACAATTACAGGTCAGAAAGCAGTACTTACCAAAGCAAAGAAATCTGTTGCTAACTTCAAAATCAGAGAAGGTATGGCTATCGGATGTAAGACTACACTGCGTGGCGAAAAGATGTATGAATTCTTAGATCGTCTTGTAAACCTGGCACTGCCTCGTGTACGTGACTTTAGAGGTGTTAACCCTAACGCATTTGACGGTAGAGGTAACTACTCTCTTGGTATCAAAGAACAGTTAATCTTCCCCGAAATCGAATATGATAAAGTAGATAAGGTGAGAGGTATGGACATTATCTTTGTTACCACAGCAAAGACAGACGAAGAAGCTCGTGAATTATTAAGATTATTTAACATGCCGTTCGCAAAGTAAGGAGGAAACAGATCCATGGCTAAAACTTCAATGAAGATTAAACAGCAGCGTAAACCTAAATTCTCTACAAGAGAATATACTCGTTGTAATATTTGTGGACGTCCTCATTCTGTATTAAGAAAATACGGAATTTGCAGAATTTGCTTCCGCGAATTAGCATACAAAGGACAGATCCCCGGTGTTAGAAAAGCAAGCTGGTAAGATTAATTAAGGAGGAAAAAACAATGACAATGAGCGATCCTATTGCAGATATGCTTACAAGAATCCGTAATGCAAATACTGCAAAACACGATACAGTAGATGTTCCCTCTTCTAAAATGAAGCTGGCAATTGCAGATATTCTTGTAGAGGAAGGATATATCAAAAAATATGATCTTGTAGATGAAGGTAATTTCAAGACTATCCGCATCACCTTAAAGTATGGTGCTGACAGAAATGAAAAGATCATCACAGGATTAAAGAGAATTTCAAAACCCGGTCTTCGTATTTACGCAGGCAAGGATGAACTTCCCAGAGTACTTGGTGGTTTAGGAATTGCAATTATTTCTACAAACCAGGGCGTTGTAACTGATAAAAAGGCTAGAGAATTACAGGTAGGCGGCGAAGTGCTCGCATATGTTTGGTAAGCAGAAAATCAAGCACGAACGAAGTGAGTATTTGATTTTACCTTGCCAAACAACGAGAAAATCTTTCGCAACGTAAGTTGCGCTGTCTGCATTGCAGACAGGATTTTCGAGTCTGTATTCAATATAAACCTAGTATTTTAAATTATTATAGGAGGTACGGGCATGTCACGTATAGGAAGAATGCCAATCGCGATTCCTGCAGGTGTTACTGTAGAAGTTGCAGAAAATAATAAAGTGACTGTAAAAGGTCCTAAAGGAACACTGGAAAGAGTGCTTCCCGCAGAAATGGAAATCAAGGTTGAAGGTGCTGAAGTAGTAGTTACCAGACCTAACGATTTAAAGAGAATGAAATCTTTACATGGTCTTACAAGAACACTCATCAACAACATGGTTGTAGGTGTTACTAATGGCTATGAAAAGAAGCTGGAAGTAAACGGTGTTGGTTACAGAGCAGCTAAATCCGGAAACAAGTTAACCTTATCTTTAGGATATTCACATCCGGTTGAGATGGAAGACCCCGAAGGCATTGAAACAGTGCTTGAAGGACAGAACATCATCATTGTTAAAGGTATTGATAAAGAAAAAGTTGGCCAATTCGCAGCTGAAATCAGAGATAAGAGAAGACCTGAACCTTACAAGGGCAAAGGTATCAAGTATGCTGATGAAGTTATCAGACGTAAAGTTGGTAAGACTGGTAAGAAATAAGAGATAAGGAGAGTATAAGAATGGTTAGTAAAGAATCAAGACAGAAAGTTCGTGTTAAAAAGCACATGAAAATTCGTAACCGTTTTAGCGGTACAGCTGAAAGACCTCGTCTTGCAGTGTTCAGAAGTAATAATCATATGTATGCTCAAATTATCGACGATACAGTTGGAAATACTTTAGTTGCAGCTTCTACTGTTGAAAAAGCAGTTGCAGCTGAACTTGAAAAAACCAATAACGTTGATGCAGCAGCATATTTAGGAACAGTTATTGCTAAGAGAGCAATCGAAAAGGGTATTGATACAGTAGTCTTTGATAGAGGCGGCTTTATATACCAGGGTAAGATCGCAGCATTAGCTGACGCAGCCAGAGAAGCTGGCTTGAAATTCTAAGAAAGGAAGAAGTAAATCATGAAGAATACAATCATTGATGTAAGCCAGTTAGAGTTAAGCGATAAGGTTGTTGCTATCAAACGTGTTACTAAGACCGTTAAGGGTGGACGTAACATGAGATTTACTGCTCTGGTAGTAGTTGGTGACGGCAATGGTCACGTAGGCGCAGGACTTGGAAAGGCTGTAGAAATCCCTGAAGCAATCCGTAAGGGTAAAGAAGACGCAATGAAGCATATCGTTAACATTGCTCTTGATGAAAATAAATCCATCACACATGACTTTATCGGAAAGTTCGGTTCTGCAAGCGTTCTTTTAAAGAAAGCTCCCGAAGGTACCGGTATCATCGCAGGTGGTCCTGCTCGTATCGTTTGTGAACTTGCAGGTATCAAGAACATCCGTACCAAGTCACTTGGTTCCAACAACAAGCAGAACGTTGTACTTGCAACAATCACAGGTTTAAGCCAGTTAAAGACACCTGAACAGGTAGCTAAGAACCGTGGTAAATCTGTAGAAGAAGTTATATCATAGGAGGGAATGAAAGATGGCAGAACAGAAAATGTTAAAAATTACATTAGTAAAGTCTCCTATCGGAGCAGTTCCCAAACACAAAGCTACCGTTGAATCAATGGGACTTAGAAAGCTGAACAAAACCATCGTACTGCCTGATAACGCAGCTACAAGAGGTCAGATTCAGCAGATCAGACATTTAGTAAAAGTAGAAGAAGTTTAATTGAGATAAGGAGGTGTCAACATGGAATTATCTAATTTAAGACCTGCAGAAGGTTCTACAAAGAGTGATAATTTTAGAAGAGGTCGTGGACACGGTTCAGGAAACGGCAAAACAGCCGGTAAAGGTCACAAAGGTCAGAAAGCTCGTTCTGGAGCACCCAGACCCGGCTTTGAAGGTGGACAGATGCCTTTATACAGAAGAATCCCTAAAAGAGGATTTACCTGTCCCAGTTCTAAAGATATCGTTGCTATTAACTTAAGCGCACTTGACAGATTCGAAGACGGTGCTGTTGTAGATATCGACGCATTACTTGAATCCGGAATCGTTAAGAATCCCAGAGATGGCGTTAAGATCCTCGGAAACGGAGAAATTACCAAGAAGCTTACAGTTAAAGCAAATGCATTTTCTGCATCTGCTCAGGAAAAGATTGAAGCTGCTGGTGGAACAGTAGAGGTGATCTAATGTTAACAACCTTAAAAAACGCATTTAAAATCAAAGAAATAAGAGAAAAGATATTATTTACATTTGCCATGTTAGTTGTGATCCGTCTTGGATCACAGCTGCCTGTGCCTGGTGTAGACAGAAACTATTTTTCTAACTGGTTTGCTCAGCAGACAGGTGATGCGTTCAGTTTCTTTGATGCATTTACAGGTGGATCATTCCTGAACATGTCAATTTTGGCATTAAATATTACACCCTATATCACATCTTCCATTATTATGCAGCTTCTTACCATTGCAATTCCGAAGCTGGAAGAAATGCATAAGGAAGGCGAAGACGGAAGAAAGAAAATTGCTTCCATCACACGTTATGTGACAGTAGGACTTGCGCTCATTGAATCAACAGCAATGGCATTCGCATTTGGCGGAAGCGGACTTCTTGAAGTGAACAACTTCTTAAACAAGCTTACCGTTATCGTAGCCCTCACAGCAGGTAGTGCATTCCTGATGTGGATTGGCGAAAGAATCACCGAAAAAGGTGTCGGAAATGGTATTTCCATTGTCCTGGTAATTAACATTATTTCCAGTATTCCTAACGACATCGCGAATCTGTTTGAACAGTTCGTATTCGGTAAAGCAGTTGCAACAGGAGTTGTAGCAGCAGTTATTATCTTTGCAGTAATTATCGGTATGGTAATTTTAGTAATCCTGCTCAATGCAGCAGTTCGTAAAATTCCCGTACAGTACGCAAAAAAAGTACAGGGAAGAAAAATGGTTGGTGGTCAGACCTCTTCCATTCCCTTAAGGGTGAACACAGCCGGTGTTATTCCGATTATCTTTGCTTCATCTTTAATGCAGCTTCCCGTTATCGTTTGCAGTTTCTTCGGATACCAGGGTACAGGTGTATGGGCACATATTCTTAAGGGATTAAGCTCATCCAATTGGTGCAAACCCAGTGAACCTGTTTATACAATCGGTTTGGTAGTGTACATTGCATTAGTTATTTTCTTTGCATACTTCTATACATCCATTACCTTCAATCCTATTGAGATTGCAGAAAACATGAAAAAGCAGGGCGGCTTTATTCCCGGTATCAGACCCGGACGGCCTACCAGCGAGTACCTGACCAGGATTTTGAATTACATCATCTTCATCGGTGCGGTTGGTCTGACAATCATCTGTGTAATACCTTTCGTATTTAACGGTGTGTTCGGTGCATCCGTATCCTTTGCAGGAACCAGCCTTATCATTATCGTGAGCGTTGTTCTTGAAACAATGAAACAGATCGAATCCCAGATGCTGGTACGTAATTACAAAGGTTTTTTAAATGATTAATATTCATTAAAAAAGTAGAGGTTACAGGGAAGTGTAGTGTTGACAAAACATCTGACTTTCTGTAACCTCTTATTTGTACGTATAAGACTAATTTGACAGGAGAAATATTATGAAAATCATTATGTTAGGCGCACCTGGTGCAGGCAAGGGTACTCAGGCAAAAATGATCGCAGAAAAATACAGCGTTCCTCATATTTCAACCGGTGACATCTTCAGAGCAAACATTAAAAACGGCACCGAGCTTGGAATGGAAGCGAAGAAATATATGGACCAGGGACTTCTTGTTCCTGATGAGCTGACTGTTAAGATTCTTCTTGACAGAGTGGCAAAGGATGACTGCAAGAACGGATATGTTCTTGACGGTTTCCCCAGAACAATTCCCCAGGCCGAGGTACTTGATAAAGCACTTACAGAGCTTGGCGATAAAATTGATTATGCAGTAAACGTAGAAGTTCCCGATGAAAACATCATCAACAGAATGGGCGGAAGACGTGCTTGTCTTGCTTGCGGTGCTACTTATCATATCGCACACATCCCTCCCAAAACAGAAGGTATCTGTGATGTATGCGGCAAGGAACTGGTACTGCGTGACGATGACAAACCGGAAACAGTAAAGAACCGTCTGAACGTATATCATGAACAGACCCAGCCCCTGATTGATTTTTACAGCGCAAAGGGTGTTCTTCAGAGCGTAGACGGAACAGTAGATATGAAGGATGTATTTGCTTCTATCGTAGCAATTTTAGGCTAATTACCATATCTTACTCAAGATGAAACGGTAAATGACTGTATCAAAGAAAAGAAAGGTAAGGTTGTAAAATGGCTGTATCTGTGAAATCTGCCAGAGAAATCGAATTGATGCGTGAATCCTGTAAAATCCTTGCTGAGGTACATGAAAAACTCGGCGAAGCTATCTGCCCGGGAATCAGTACCGCAGAGATTGATGCTCTTGGCGAAAGACTCATAAGAGAAAGCGGTTGTATTCCGAACTTCTTAAATTATAACGGATATCCGGCTTCGGTTTGCGTTTCCGTCAATGATGAAGTGGTTCACGGGATACCTTCCAAAACCAGAATTTTAAAAGAAGGCGACATCGTAAGCTTAGATGCCGGACTGATTTATAAAGGATATCATTCCGATGCGGCGAGAACTTACGGTGTGGGCCGGATTTCAGAAGAAGCAGAGAAACTCATTCAGGTAACCAAACAAAGCTTTTTCGAGGGAATAAAGAAAGCCAGGGCCGGCAATCATCTTTATGATATTTCCGCTGCTATTGATGCTTATGTAAGCAGCTATGGGTATGGTATCGTAAGGAGCCTTGTAGGACACGGCATTGGAACGGCGCTTCACGAGGACCCGCAGATTCCTAATTTCAAGCAGTGGAGAAGAGGACTGAAACTGCAGGCCGGAATGACGCTTGCCATTGAGCCCATGATTAATATGGGCGGCTATGAAGTGGCATGGCTTGATGATGACTGGACAGTGGTGACACAGGATGGTTCCCTTTCCGCGCACTATGAAAATACGGTGCTGATTACGGACGGAGAACCGGAAATTCTTACATTGCCGTAATCCGGTGAAATGAAGAGGTAACAATATGATAGGAATGTTCGCAATTTCCTTGGCAGGACATGACAAAAATCAAATGTATGTTATAATAGAGCAGGATGCGGAATATGTTTATCTTGCCGACGGACGCCTAAGGCCGATTGAAAAGCCCAAGAAAAAGAAACAGAAACATATACAGTTAATCAAAACCGGTTTGGATGAAGACTTAATGAAGAAATTAAGCGACAAACAAATTATTTTCAACGAAGATATCAGACGTGCCCTAAAGCACAGAACGAATAAGGAGGTAACACATGTCTAAAGCAGATGTAATTGAAATCGAAGGAACCGTAGTAGAAAAGCTTCCCAACACCATGTTCCAGGTAGAACTTGAAAACGGACACAGAGTACTTGCTCACATCAGTGGTAAGCTCAGACAGAACTTTATCCGTATCTTACCCGGCGACAAAGTAACACTTGAATTATCCCCTTATGATTTATCCAAGGGTAGAATTATTTGGAGAGATAAATAGTTTCAATATTTATAAGGAATATCTTGATAAAAGGTATTGCTTTTGTAAATATAACATGCTATAATGTAAAACGGTCTTTTTTGAAAGGAGGGTTTAACATGAAGGTTAGATCATCAGTAAAACCGATTTGCGAAAAGTGCAAAATCATTAAGAGAAAAGGACGTATCAGAGTAATCTGCGAGAATCCGAAACACAAACAGAGACAAGGATAATCCACTGCTTTGAAAGCAGAAGGGTTCTTGTCCATTTATTATGAAAGCGGCTGCAGTGCAGTTTGATAAAGAAGCTGTACTGATTATTATAATAAATCGTATCAAGGAGCCTTAAGTGATTACTTGTTGGTACTACCGTAAGGTAGAAAGATCGGAAACGTCCGGTTGGGCATAGACCATGCCTCAATCAATTAGTAACAAGTATGCGTAGGCATACGAGCAAAGGCAGCATGACTGTCCTTTGTCAGAAAAGAAAATGGAGGAAACGTAAATGGCTCGTATTGCAGGTGTTGACTTACCGAGAGAAAAACGTGTAGAAATTGGTTTAACTTATGTTTATGGAATTGGTAGAGTAACAGCTACCAAGATTCTTGAAGCAGCACAGGTTAATCCCGATACCCGTTGCCGTGAACTTACTGACGACGAAGTTAAGAGAATCAGTGAAGTAATCGATGCAAACTACATGGTTGAAGGTGATTTAAGAAGAGAAGTAGCTCTTAACATCAAGAGACTTCAGGAAATCGGATGTTACAGAGGAATCCGTCATAGAAAAGGACTCCCTGTACGTGGTCAGAAAACAAAAACAAACGCTAGAACCAGAAAAGGTCCTAAGCGTACAGTTGCCGGCAAGAAGAAATAAGTTCTTTTTCGGCATGATGAATGCACTTTTGCAGATTGGCAACATGCAGAAAATCTGCACAGAAACAGTAAATTATTAATTATTTATGAGAAAGTAGGTTAGTTTAAATGGCAGCAAAGAAAGTTACCAAAAAAGTGACAAAGAAACGTGTCAAGAAAAACGTTGAACGCGGACAGGCACATATCCAGTCTTCCTTTAACAACACCATCGTTACATTAACAGATGCTGAAGGAAACGCATTAAGCTGGGCAAGTGCAGGTGGTCTTGGTTTTAGAGGTTCAAGGAAATCTACTCCATATGCAGCACAGATGGCAGCTGAAACAGCTACTAAAGCAGCGCTGATTCATGGACTTAAGACAGTAGATGTATTCGTTAAGGGACCCGGTTCAGGACGTGAAGCAGCAATCCGTGCATTATCAGCTTGTGGTCTGGAAGTTACCAGCATCAGAGACGTAACACCCGTACCTCATAACGGATGTCGTCCTCCCAAGCGTCGTCGCGTTTAGTACGCAGTTTTATCTTTTATTTTGTAACCAATTAGTTGGAAGAAGGCGCTATGCGCTGTAAACAATATTAGGAGGAAATTTTAAAATGGCAGTAAACAGAACACCAGTGTTAAAAAGATGTAGATCTCTTAATCTTGATCCTGTTTATTTAGGATATGATAAGAAATCCAACAGAACAAGTGCAAGAGCAGGCAAGAAGATCAGTGAATACGGTCTTCAGTTAAGAGAAAAGCAGAAAGCTAAATTCATCTACGGCGTACTTGAAAAACCTTTCAGAAACTACTATGAAAGAGCAGACAGAATGAAAGGTATGACCGGTGAAAACCTTATGGTTATGCTTGAGTCCAGACTTGACAGCGTAGTATTCAGAATGGGCTTTGCCAGAACAAGAAGAGAAGCAAGACAGATTGTAGGCCACAAGCACGTTTTAGTAAACGGCAAGCAGGTTAACATTCCTTCTTACTTAATCAAAGCTGGCGACGTTATTGAAATCAGAGAAAAATCCAAATCCTTACAGAGATACAAAGATATCCTTGAAGTAACAGGCGGCAGATTAGTACCTGAATGGATTGATGTAGACCAGGAAGCATTAAAGGGAACTGTTAAGAATCTTCCTACAAGAGAAATGATTGATGTTCCTGTAGACGAAATGCTTATCGTCGAATTATATTCCAAGTAATATCCACAGAAAGAAACTCCTAAGGCAGCTATTTTCAGGCTGCCTAAGAGTATCTATATCCATTGTTCGTAAAGGAGGGTATTTGCAGTGTTTGATTTTGAAAGACCAAATATTGAAGTAGCAGAAATCTCTGATGACAAGAAGTATGGCAAGTTTGTCGTAGAACCTCTTGAAAGAGGCTATGGCATCACACTTGGTAATTCTCTCAGAAGAATTATGCTTTCTTCCTTACCCGGTGCAGCAGTAAGCCAGGTTAAGATCGAAGGCGTACTTCATGAGTTCAGCTCCATCGAAGGTGTAAAAGAAGATGTGACTGAAATCATTATGAATATCAAGAGCCTTGCTATCAGAAACAACAGTGATACCAATGAACCTAAAACCGCATATATCGAATATGAAGGTGAAGGTGTAGTAAAAGCTTCTGATATCCAGGTGGATCAGGACATCGAAATTCTTAATCCCGATCTTACAATCGCTACCTTAAGCGGTAAGAACACCAAGCTTTATATGGAACTTACCATTACTAAGGGCAGAGGTTATGTAAGCGCAGACAAGAATAAAAACGATGACCTGCCTATCGGTGTAATTGCAGTAGACTCTATCTACACACCTGTAGAAAGAGTAAATGTAACCGTTGAAAACACCCGTGTTGGTCAGATTACTGACTTTGACAAATTAACATTGGATGTTTATACAAACGGAACTTTAGTTCCCGATGAAGCGGTTAGCTTAGCTGCAAAAGTACTTAGCGAACATTTAAGCCTTTTCATTGACTTATCCGAAAATGCCAAGACAGTAGATGTTATGGTTGAAAAGGAAGAAGATGAAAAAGAAAAAGTATTAGAAATGAGCATTGATGAATTAGAATTATCTGTTCGTTCCTATAACTGCTTAAAGAGAGCCGGTATTAACACAGTTGAAGAGTTAACAAACAAGACTTCCGAAGATATGATGAAGGTTCGTAACTTAGGACGTAAGTCACTCGAAGAAGTACTTGCTAAGTTAAAAGAACTGGGACTTCAGTTAAACCCCAGTGAAGAGTAAGTCGAAAAAGTGATATGGTAAATCCAATGTGTACATATCATTTTCTCATAATGGAGTCTGCTTTGCAGGCCGTGTAACTGCATTCGGTAAGTAAGTCCGATGTGCGTAGCCGGATGTACCATAACAGGCAGGAATGCCGAAACATGAGAAGAGGAGTTTTACTCCTTTGGAAAGGAGCCTAACATGGCAAAATACAGAAAACTTGGCAGAACATCTGACCAGAGAAAAGCAATGCTCAGAAGCCTTACAACAGCTCTTATCTTAAATGGTAAGATCGTTACTACAGAAGCCAGAGCAAAAGAAGTTCAGAAAATCGTTGATGGACTTATCGCACTTGGTGTGAAAGAAAAAGATAACTATGAAACAGTTACTGTTGCCGCTAAAGTTCCTATGAAGGACAAAGACGGTAAGAGAGTAAAAGAAGTAGTTGACGGTAAGAAAGTAACCAAATACGAAACTGTTGAAAAAGAAATCAAGAAAGATCTTCCTTCCAGAATGAATGCAAGAAGAAAAATGATCAAAGTTTTATACTCTGTGACTGAAGTTCCTGCAGAAAATGCCGGCAAGAAGAAAAATACCAAGGAAGTTGACCTTGTAGCTAAGATCTTTGATGAATATGGTGTTAAGTATGCAAACCGTAAGGGTGGTTACACCAGAATCGTTAAGATTGGCCAGCGTAAAGGTGACGGCGCAATGTCAGTTGTACTTGAATTAGTATAAGATGTATTTAAAAACCCCTGTAGATATCTACAGGGGTTTTGTTTGCTTCAAGGGAAATCTCTTTGAAGCAAACAAATTTATGCGCAGCTCGCGTTTTATTCTACGACTTTCTGGAAGTGCTGGTAATCCTTACAGGAGTTCCAGTCACCGCCCCAGGTAAAACCATGTTCTTTAAATAATTTGTAGCAGAGATCATTTTCATCAATTTTATAGGGGAAATCCTTGCTTCTGTCAGCATAGATTTCGCTTCCGGGAGGAGAAATATAGTTTTCCCCGCTTCCGTCTTTATTAAATACTACATACGGATTATAAAAAGGATTAATGTCAATGGCACATCCCATTGCGTGCTTGCTTAAGCTGTTGCTTCCGTCTACGACGCGGTAGTTAAAGCAGGAAGTATTATTATCAATCATGGATGCGGTATCATCACCACCGTATTCGTCTATCAGGCGTATTTTTTCAATTTGATATTCATTCCGGTACAGTTCATAAAAGATTTCAGCGAAATCAGGCGCCAGCGAGCGGTTGCAGATTAATTCGCCGGTTTGCACTTCTCCATTAAAATCATAGTACAAAACCTGCATATAGTATAAATCATCGTAGGATATCAAAGAATCCGTAGCCGGGTAAGATACGCCGGTTATTTTTTCTTTCACGGCCATCGGAATGGGACAGTAGAAAAATCCTTTTTCATAATAAATAACATCGTCCGGTTCAGCAGTCGGTTCTTCAGTTGGAGATTCCGTAGGTACTGCAGAGGGCTCTTCTGTTTTTTGCGGTGTTGCGTATGCGATTTCCGGATTTTCCAGTGCGTATTCTTCCAGGGTACGGGAGGAGTTACTTACCCGCACAATAACGGAGCATACCAATATCATGACAACCAGAAATACGAGAGGTTTCAGTAATTTATTCATATTTGTTTCGAATCCTTTCAGCAGATTATAAAAGCCTGAAATAGGTTAGCAGAATGTGTTTTTTTATCCTTTTCTAACAGTATCTTACGCCAATTCATATTCTATTGCAAATAAAAGAAATATTTAGTAAAATAAATGGCAGACATAAATCATAAGGTGAGGAAAAGAATGGGTATTATAAAGACCAAGGACCTTATATTTGAATATATCAGACGGGATGAAGAAGGCAATGTGGAAGGTATCACCCGGGCTGTGGATAACGTTTCCCTTAAGATTGAACAGGGGGATTTTGTTGCCGTGCTTGGACACAACGGCTCCGGCAAATCTACGCTCGCGAAGCACTTAAATGCAATCCTTTATCCTACAGAGGGTACTGTTTGGGTAGACGGAAAGGATACCTCTGACGACGACAAGCTTTGGGAAATCCGCCAAACTGCCGGCATGGTTTTTCAGAATCCGGACAATCAGATTATCGGCCAGGTAGTAGAAGAGGATGTAGGCTTCGGACCGGAGAACCTGGGTGTTCCCACCAAGGAAATCTGGGAGCGTGTGGAAGAAAGTCTGAAGGCAGTGGGGATGTACGAGTTCCGTAAGCATTCTCCTAACAAGCTTTCCGGCGGTCAGAAGCAAAGAGTTTCCATTGCAGGTGTCATCGCCATGCATCCGAAATGTATCGTTTTGGATGAGCCTACGGCTATGCTTGATCCCAAAGGACGTAAGGAAGTCATCCGCGCCGTGCGTGCGTTAAATGATGTGGAACGTATTACGGTTATTCTGATTACCCATTACATGGAAGAAATTATTTATGCGGACAAGGTTTTTGTCATGGACAACGGAACGGTTGCCATGGAAGGAACCCCCAGAGAAATTTTTAGTCAGGTAGAGAAGTTAAAAGAACTGCGTCTTGATGTTCCGCAGGTGACGCTTCTTGCCCATGAACTGAAACAAGGCGGACTTGATCTTCCCGACGGTATATTAACCAAGGAAGAACTGGTTGACGCGCTTATGAAGCTTAAGAAATAGAGAGCTTGAGAGATAAGGGACTTAAAAGATAAGGAAACTTAAGAGCCAGAGACCCTTAAAACAGAAAGAAGGAAAACATGTCGATTATTTTAGACCATGTCAACTATATATATGAAGAAGATACGACCATGGCATATCCGGCCCTGACTGACGTGAATCTGGTGATTCCGGACGGTCAGTTTATCGGCCTGATCGGTCACACCGGTTCCGGCAAATCGACCCTTGTACAGCATTTAAACGGGCTTTTAAAGCCTACAAGCGGTGCCATCTATTATAACGGCGCAGATATCAACGACGAGGGCTATGACAAGAAGCTGCTGCGCAGCAAGGTGGGACTGGTATTCCAGTATCCGGAGCATCAGCTTTTTGAAGTGGATGTCTTTTCGGATGTGTGCTTCGGGCCAAAGAACTTAGGGCTTGATAAAAAGGAAATCCAGCTCCGCGCATATGCGGCCCTAAAACAGGTTGGAATTGCGGATGAGTATTTTTATCAGTCACCCTTTGATTTATCCGGCGGTCAAAAAAGAAGAGTGGCCATAGCAGGCGTACTTGCCATGAAGCCGGAGGTGCTGATTTTGGATGAACCTACCGCAGGCTTAGACCCCAAAGGCCGGGATGAAATTTTGGATCAGATTGCAAAGCTGCGGGAAGAAACCGGCATGACCGTAATTTTGGTTTCCCACAGCATGGAAGATGTGGCCAAGTATGTAGACAGACTGATTGTCATGAATAAGAGCCGCGTGGTTTTTGATGATACCCCGGCGGCAGTGTTTGCCCATTATGAAGAACTGGAGCAAATCGGCCTGGCAGCGCCCCAGATTACTTATATTATGCAGGCGCTTAGGGAGAAAGGCCTTTCTGTAGATACCGGTATTACTACCGTTACAGAGGCCAAAGAAGCTATTTTAAAAGCGTTAAGAGGTTAGTTACGAGGTTAACATGTTAAAAGATATTACCTTGGGACAATATTATCAGACCGATTCCGTGATTCACAGGCTGGACCCCAGAGTGAAGTTAGTGAGCACGGTGGTGTTTATTATTTCCCTTTTTATTGTAGATAATTTCATAGGATATCTGATTGCGGCAGCCTTTCTTTTTGCGGTAATCAAGCTTTCCAAGGTGCCCTTTTCCTTTATGGTAAGAGGGATGAAGTCCATCCTGATTCTGCTTTTGTTTGCAGTGGTGTTTAATTTATTTTTGACACCGGGTGAGGTGCTGGTTTCCTTTTGGAAGCTGAAAATTACCAAGGAAGGTCTCCGGCTTGCGGTGATGATGGCGGTGAGACTGATGTTTCTGATTATCGGTTCCTCGGTGATGACACTGACGACTACCCCCAACCACTTGACAGACGGTTTGGAGAAGCTGTTAAATCCCCTTAAAGTATTTAAGGTACCGGTACATGAGATTGCCATGATGATGTCTATTGCACTTCGTTTTATCCCTATTTTATTAGAAGAAACGGACAAAATCATGAAAGCGCAGATTGCCCGCGGTGCGGACTTTGAAAGCGGTAACCTGTTCAAAAAGGCCAAAAGCCTGGTGCCCCTATTAGTGCCCCTTTTTATTTCGGCCTTCCGTCGTGCCAATGATTTAGCTACGGCAATGGAAGCACGTTGCTACAGGGGCGGTGAGCACAGGACGAAAATGAAACCGCTGGTATATGCCAAGAGGGATTTTATGGCCTATGCCTTTGTGTTTGGCTATTTGGTACTGTGTATCGTGTTTGGAAAGATTTTGTTTTAGAGGAAAAGGAATGAAGCGGATCAAGCTGGTAGTGGCTTACGACGGGACTTGTTACAACGGGTGGCAAATCCAGCCCGGCCAAAGAACCATAGAAGGAGAATTGAATCAGGCATTATCGGACCTTTTGGGAGAGGATGTTCATGTAATCGGCGCCAGTCGGACCGATTCCGGGGTGCATGCCCTTTGTAATGTGGCGGTATTTGATACAGAGACGAGGATTCCCGGGGAAAAGATTTCCTATGCCTTAAACCAACGTCTGCCGGAGGATATCAGGATTCAGAAGTCAGAGGAATGCAGCGCAGACTTCCATCCCAGACATTGTGAAAGCCGAAAGACCTATGAGTATAGGATTTACCGGGCGGAGTTTTCCATGCCGGTGAAGCGTTTGTACAGTCATTTTACATATGTGCCCATGAATGCGGAACTGATGCGTGAAGGTGCGGCTTATTTGGTGGGAGAGCATGATTTTAAGAGCTTTTGTTCCGTGGCGGCGCAGGTGGAGAGCACGGTGCGCACCATTACGGACATACAGGTTCTGACAGAAGGGGATGAAATCGTAATCAGGGTCACGGGAACCGGATTTTTGTACAATATGGTAAGGATTATAGCCGGTACCCTGATGGAGGTAGGAAGAGGCAGTTATCCCCCTTCTAAGGTGTTGGAAATGCTAGAGGCCAAAGACAGACAGGTAGCCGGTCCTACGGCTCCGGCCTGCGGACTTATGCTAGTGAAGTATGAATTTTTGGAATAGGGCGGAAAACAGCCCAAAACACCTTGAAAAAGTTGAAAAAATTGAAAAAATACAGTTGACACGCGTGGGAGCGTATAATATAATAATTCAATGTGACGAAGTTTGGTAATGCGGAGCCAATAGCCCCGGCGAAGCATTATAAATAGAGCACCTAATAGGTATTTGGAAGTGGTGAAGGGCGGCCCGGACATCCGCGTGAATCTGCAAAAGATACCAAGAGGAAAATTATGTGCGTGGTGGCACATAGATAAGTTTATATGGAGGGAACACTATGAAAACTTTTATGGCTAGTCCTGCTACAATCGAAAGAAAATGGTATGTAGTAGATGCTACAGATATGACACTCGGACGTTTAGCTTCAGAAGTAGCTAAAGTTTTAAGAGGTAAAAACAAAGCAATCTTTACTCCTCACATTGACACAGGCGATTATGTAATCGTTGTTAATGCAGAGAAGATTAAAGTAACCGGTAAGAAAATGGATCAGAAGATTTACTATCATCATTCCGATTATGTTGGTGGCATGAAAGAAACCACATTAAAGGAAATGTTAGCAAAGAAACCTGAGAAGGTTATCGAGCTTGCTGTTAAGGGCATGCTTCCCAAAGGACCTTTAGGAAGACAGATGTATTCCAAACTTCACGTATACGCAGGTCCTGAGCATCAGCATGCAGCTCAGAAACCCGAAGTATTAACATTTTAATCAAGGGACTGAAAGGAGAAAATAAAGATGGCTAATGCAGCAAAATGCTACGGAACAGGTAGAAGAAAAAAATCAATTGCCAGAGTATACTTAGTACCCGGCAAAGGAAATATTACAATTAACAAGAGAGACATCAACGAATACTTTGGTCTTGAAACCTTAAAAGTAATCGTTCGTCAGCCCTTAGTTGCAACTGAAACAGTTGACAAATTTGACGTTATCGTAAACGTTAAGGGTGGCGGTTATACAGGTCAGGCCGGTGCAATCAGACACGGTATCGCAAGAGCTTTACTTCAGGCTGATGCAGACTTCAGACCCGTACTTAAGAAAGCAGGCTACTTAACAAGAGACCCTCGTATGAAAGAAAGAAAGAAATACGGTCTCAAAGCAGCGAGAAGAGCACCTCAGTTCTCAAAGAGATAATCAGTTATCTGCGAACAAAGACGTATTACAAAGCCCCGGAATGCTTGCATTCTTGGGGCTTTTGTTATGCGTATTTGTTCGCAGATAACGATACAAGATGCTTGCGTTTGCAGATAACTTTATCAATGTATGCTTTGTATTGAGAGGATTAAAAAATAGAGATATAATGAAAGCAATGGTAAATATGATTGCTATGGAGGTTTACGGCATGAATATAAAAGAGATAATTGATAGTAATTTTAGGGGAAATATTTATATTATTAAGGATAATGAAGTATTATATGAAAGTTCCACAGGGTATGCAGATTTACCCAATGAAATACCAAATACTTTGGAAACCAGGTTTGCAAGTGCTTCAGCAGGAAAAGTGTTTGTGGCAGTGGGCATTTTGCAGTTAATTGAACAAGGTAAATTGCAATTTGAGGACACGTTGGGTAAAATACTTCCCATTGATTGGGGACAGATTGATAAGGATGTTACGGTGAGGCAATTATTGACACATACATCGGGAGTACCGGATTATTTTGACGAAACCGTGATGGAAGAATACGAGGATTTATGGATTGATTATCCCAATTATAAGATTCGTCATAATAATGATGTATTTCCACTGTTTTTGGACAAGACAATGATGTATCCGAAGGGAGAAAAGTTCCAATACAACAATTCGGGATATATATTATTGGCGTCCATTATAGAAAAAGTAACCGGTATGTATTTCGATGAGTATTTGCAAAAGAATGTTTTTGATATTTGTAATATGAAATCCACAGGATATTATGAATTGGACAGACTTCCGGCCAGATGTGCCGCTAATTATATCTGGTGCGAAGAGAGCAGGAGTTTCCGAACCAATATTTTCAGTGTGGATGCAAAGGGAACAGGTGCAGGCGGTGCTTTTATCACGGTAAAAGACATTGCGAATTTCTGGGATGGATTGTTAAACGGCAAATTATTATCGAAAGAAATGGTTCGTCAAATGCTCCGTAAGCAGAGTGGAGACGGCTTGGATCCTGAAGAAGGATATTATGGATACGGGGTCTGGATTATTGAAAACAAAACAGGTATTGATATTCCGTATTTTCAGGGATGTGACCCGGGAGTAAGTTTTATTTCGGAGTATAATCCGAATAATCATATGATTTCTATCATGGTAAGTAATTATTGTGATAATGTATGGAAAGAAATGAGAAAAGTAAGGGAGCATCTATATAAAGACTAAGAATCACGTGGATATGTAAGCACAAATTTAAATTAAGAGGCATCGTATGGGTAAAAAGAAATGTGAAAAATGTGGTTTTGAATACGAATATGAAGCATTTGGGAACTTAATTGCTTTCTGTCCCAACTGTAATGAATATGATTATTTGTCGTGTGAGTATGGATTCGGACCGGTAGTTCCGTGTCGAATTTATCATGGAAGCAATGTTGTAGGAATGGTGACTTACAATGATGATTCGGAGCGTTCCTATAGATTGGATTCCGATGTTTTTGATCTACATAAAGTATTAGAGAAAAGATATCTGGAAGCATTGTATGAAGCAAAAGATATTATCTATGAGTTGATAAATGAGAGGAAAACTTGAATTTTTGTGAGGAAAATATCTATGAAAATTATTGAAATTGGTATTGCCATTTTATCAGCTATATTGATGTTGACCGGAATATTTATGATAGTAAATGGTTCCTTGGAAGCTTTTCCAACACTGGAACAGATTGAGAAAGCAAGAATTGGTGGTATAGTACTTGTAAGTATTGGAGCATGTGTTGAATCTGTTATTTTGATTAGAGTTTTCAAATCAAAATAAGAAAGATAAGGAATGTGAAACTTTCAGTTTTCACTTTTATTCATTGTTACTTTGAGGAGCCATTAATTCAGTAAAAACCTCTTGACTCCTACGTTACGTTATAGTTTAAACTATCCTTATCGGGAGGAGGGAAACGTAAGTGTTGACAGTGAATGAAGTAAGCAAATTGACCGGAGTGAGTATACGCACTCTGCAATATTATGACACCATAGGGCTTCTGCCGCCGACGGAATATACGGAGGCAGGGTACAGGCTGTATGACGATACGGCCATGGAGCGTCTGCAACAGATTCTATTGTTTAGAGAGCTTGAATTCCCGTTGAAAGAAATTAAGAGGATAATGGATGCTCCCAATTTTGACAGAAACAAGGCGTTGGAGCAGCAAATTAAGCTGCTTACCATGAAAAAAGAGCATCTGGAAGGTCTGATTGATTTCGCCCGTAAAATCAAAACGACAGGAGTGAATAGAATGGATTTTAACGTATTTGATACAACCAAAATAGATGAATATTCCAGGCAAGCCAAGGAGCAATGGGGGCAGACCGCGGAATACAAGGAATATGAGGAAAAAGCCGGAGCGCAGTCACAGGATGCACAAAAAATGGCCTGGAAAAACATGATGCTTCTATTTGTTGAGTTTGGCAAAATGAAGAATTTGGAACCGGACCATCCGGAAGTGCAGTTGCAGGTGAAGAAATTGCAAGACTATATTTCAGAGCATTTTTACACCTGTTCCAATGAAATCTTAAAGGGGCTTGGCGTTATGTATGCTGCCGGAGGAGAATTTACGGAAAATATTGATAAGGCTGCAGGAAGCGGAACAGCGGTATTTGCGGCAAAAGCAATTGAGATTTATTGTAATTGAGACAGCCCTTTTTAGGGCTTTTTCTTTTGGTTGTGAAGAGGAAAAAATGAGGATATAATGAAAAACAGAGAAATTAATATATTTTTTTATTAAATATTGTAACGTTTCATGTTTTCAGTGGTCATATAAGGGAAGGAGGTAAGAAGATGGACTTGGAAAAGCTTTATCATGATTATTTTTCTGTAGTGTACAAGTATATTCTTTCCATATCCAAAGACCCTTTGACGGCCGAAGAGATTACGCAGGAAACGTTCTTCAAAGCACTGAAAAAGATAGATGAATTCCGGGGAGACTGCAGTGTGCGGGTCTGGCTTTGCCAGATTGCAAAGAATACCTATTTCAATTATGTAAAAAAGCAGTCCCGGTTTGTGGAAATGAAAGAAGAGGACGCCCCGGGTGCCTATATGGAGTTTGACTTTTCGGCGGGCTACGATTCAAAGTTAGCGCATCGGATTTTACATAACATGAAGGAACCCTACAAAGAGGTTTTTTCATTAAGGGTATTCGGAGAGTTAGCTTTTTCAGACATTGGAGAATTGTTTGGTAAATCCGACAGCTGGGCGAGGGTGACATTCCATCGTGCCAGACTGATGATGAAGGAGGAAATGGAACATGAAAACGAATAATTGTGCGGTAGTTAAAGACCTTTTACCGTTATATGTAGATGGGGTATTGTCGGCGGAAAGCTGCGAATTCGTGGAGGGGCATTTAAACTCCTGTACGGAGTGTACTGCATATTGTGAGCAACTGAAAGGTGCCGATGTTACTGTAGTTAAAAAAGAGGCGGCTGATGACAAAAAGGTCATTCAGAATATACGCAAAGGCATTAACAAAAAGAGAAAAAGAGTTGCTTTGATAACGGTTTTGTCTGTTGTTGCGGCGTTGGCACTGATTGGAATTTTAGGGTTTCGGTTGGTTATCCTTTATTTTTCAAAGCAGGTAACCACAGACTTTAATCCTTCGGTAGAATACTTTACAGAATACGACCGGACCATGGCGGATACAGAGGCAGTACAGGAAATAAAGCTGAATGGAATTGCGGTAAACCTTCCTGCCGAATATGCGGAAATGGACCCCGTGGCGGAGTCTTTCAGATACGGAACTGCTGATGAAGAGGGAAATCCTGTAAACCAGGTGCTTATCATGCCGCCAAGTGATGTTAGTGAACTGAATTTGTTTGGGGAAGAAAATATGGAGAGCCTGCCAGACTTTCCTCTGGGGCAATTTGTTGTGAATCAGCTTAGAAAAGGGTATGAAGATTTGGGTCACGGTATGCCGGATGATTTTTATCATATGACGAAGGCGAATTTCCTGCTTACCAAAGAGGATTACAGTTTTTGGAACTGGCAGAAGGGCCTGGCTTATACAATAAGCAGTTATATTAAGAATCAGACGCCGGTGATTGCTGATTACGTACTCATTTATGAAGAGGATGATATCTGCGGATTTATTTATGTAACTGACAAAAGTGCGAAAGAAGGAAGCAATTCTGCGGCTTACGATTATTACGTGATAGCGGATTTGTTTGGTACAAGTGATCTTTCTACAGGATATGGGATGATAATTACAGGTGATTCCCTGGAGGAAATCTATGCTATCATTAATTCGGTTGTAATTGAATAGGGAAATATAAATGAGGGTTATTCTAAATAACCCTCATTTGCTTCATGTCCCTTTAGATAATACTTCCGATAATCTCTCGGTGAACAGCCCAGATACTGCTGGAACACGCGGTTAAAGGTAGAGATACTGCTAAAGCCTGACTGGTATGACACGTCCGTGATACTAAGCCCGGCATCTGCTAAGAGCTGCTGGGAACGCTTAATTCTGTGCAAGGTCAGATATTCTACGAAACTATAGGTAGTAGACTGCTTAAAAAGTCTGGACAAATAATAAGAGCTAAATCCCACGTGGCCGGCCACCGTATCAAGGGTAAGGGGCTGGTCGCAGTTCTCCTGGATGTAGCGGCAGGCAATGTTGATTTTATCAAGGGAGCTGTCGGAAAGGACGAAGCCGGATTCCGCAGGAACTGCCGTATTTCTCAAGTAAGTTCCCAACTCAATAAACATCTCTGAAAGGCAAATAGAGGTCTTGATGTTATAGAATATGGGTTTGGTATGGTGCAGGGCGAAAATCTGCTCTAAATGGGGCATTAACAAGGTTGAAAGGGGATCTCCATTCGCTTTGAGCAGGTGGATACGTTTGAATAAATGGGTAAAGGGTGCGAAATCCGGCAATTCATTAAAATACATACCGGAAAACTGCAGACCGGTCAGTACATGCTCGCTGTTTTCAATGATTTCGTGCAGTTCTCCCGGCCAGATAAAAAGGATGTCGCCGGGATGCAGGGTATAGGTTTCCTGGTTGATTTTGATAACCGGAAACTTCTTCGGTGAAGCATCAGGCAAAAGCATTGTAATTTCCACATACCTGTGCCAATGCACCGGGTAATTTGTGGGAAAGTAGCTTGCCGGTATGGTGTTGATGGCTTGATGAAAGTGAAGTCTTTCATAATTATCATAAATTCTCATATTTTGTCCTCGAAACCGATTAAGTGTGCTAAATATAAGTAAATATTACAAAATATGAGCAGTACAGTCAAGATTATCCTGCGAATAATGACAAAAAATAAGCAAAAGAGTGCAAAGTATGATTAGTAGAATCTTTCTTGCATGCTATAATATGCTTTAGAAGGTAATTCACAAGATAGGAGTGGGTATGATGAGTGATAAATTAGCGAGCCGTAAGGCGAAATGCAGACTCCGCGTAACAGATGCGGCAGGTAACCCTTTAAAGGGCAAGAAACTGAAATTACAGATGACCAACCATGAATTTTTATTTGGTTGCGGTGCATTTGATTCCCTTGCTTATGCAAATCCTGTAGAGGGAGTTGACAGAGCATTTATCGAAGACCGTGTAAACAAATGGCTGGATGTTTATAACTATGGTACACTTCCTTTTTACTGGGGCAGATTCGAGCCTACAGAAGGAGCGCCCGAAACAGAGAGCAGAATGAATGCTGCTAAATTTTTGAACAGCCACGGCGTGAAGGTGAAGGGGCATCCTCTTTGCTGGCACACTGCTTGTGCAGACTGGCTGATGGAATATGATAACAAGACCATTTTAGAAAAACAGCTCCAGAGAATCAATCGTGACGTAACCGGTTTCAAGGGCGTGATTGATATGTGGGATGTGATTAATGAAGTGGTAATTATGCCTATTTTTGATAAATATGACAATGCGATTACCAGAATTTGTAAAGATCTTGGCAGAGTGGGCATTATCAAGGAAGTATTTGCCGCAGCGAAGGATGCGAATCCCGACGGCGTGTTCCTTTTAAATGATTTTAATACATCCATTTCTTATGAAATTTTGATTGACGGATGTTTGAATGCCGGTGTTCCGATTACTGCAATCGGTATCCAGTCCCATCAGCATCAGGGCTATTGGGGTGCTGAAAAGTTAGAGCAGGTACTGGCAAGATACGAGCACTTCGGACTTCCTATCCACTTTACTGAAAATACACTGGTTTCCGGTACATTAATTCCTCCGGAAATCGAAGACTTAAATGATCATCAGGTTGATGAGTGGCCTACCACTCCCGAGCTGGAAGAACGCCAGAAAAACGAGATGGAAGAAATGTACAGAATCCTCTTCTCCCATCCTCAGGTGGAAGCAATTACCGGTTGGGACTTTGCTGATGGCGCATGGCTGAAGGCGCCCAGTGGTGTCATCCGTACCGATAACAGCTTAAAGCCCTCATACCATATGCTTCGCAAGCTGATTAAAGAAGAATGGTGGACCAACTGTGAAGTTTGCACAGATGAAAACGGCTTCGTGGAAGTAGAAGGCTTTAAGGGTGATTACCTGCTTACCGATGACGTGGTTAGCAGCACACTGAAGCTGAGCAGCAATGCGACTGAATTAGACATTATCTTAAAATAGTATATACAACTCTTTTTACGAAAAAGGATGACTTTGCTGGGGGGTGAAGTCATTCTTTTTTTGTTGCATTATATGCAACAAAAAAAGAATCATTTTTATGCGCAGCTCGCGGAAAGGAAAATGTCGCTTCGCGCGCACAAGCGGAAAGTATTAGCAGTACTTGTGCGGCGACCCACTCGAATGTTATAATAAAATCAGTAAAGGGGTGTTTCTATGGTTACAAAAGAAATGGATAAAAAAGATTTTTACCAATCAAAATATGATTATTACAGCCGTTTTGCATATTTGGTGGTGGTGATGGCATGTCTGTTTGCACCCACCTTTTTTGTGTCGGATTGCCAATTATTCGGGCGGTTTGCCTCGGAGACGGTTCTGCCCAGACTGATTATCTGGATTCCCATGCTGCTTTTTATGTGGCTTAGCAAGAAAGTGACTTCCTATAAGATTATGGTGCCGGCATCCTATGCGGTGATTCATATGATTATGTGGTGTACCATTTGGGCAATCATTTATCTTCCGGACAAAACGCACGCTAACGAAGGCTTTATCATTATGCATATGTTGTTTTTTGCCATGGGATTTTGTGCGCCTTTTCATTATGCAGTGGTTGCTCATGTGCTGGTAATCGTGAATATTCTGGTTTCTTATCAGTTTAACCATTATGAAAATATGGATATTATGTTGTCGCTGGGAATTCCCTGTGTGGTGGGAATTTGCGCCATTCATTATTTTATGGAGCATTTGTATGAGGACCATTACCATACCGCCAAGAAACTGGAATACATATCCATGTATGATGCCCTGACAGGGGTTCTTAACAGGAATGTCTGGCCCCGCGTGATTGAGGAAGGGACCGGCAGGTTTGCGCCTTCTTTGGGCAAAGAAATCAGTGTCCTTATGCTGGATATTGACCATTTTAAGTATGTAAATGATACTTACGGCCATATCAAGGGCGATGTGGTGCTGAAAGAGTTAACCCGCAGGGTTGGCATCTATATCAAGGAAAAGGACTATATCATCCGGTGGGGCGGAGAAGAGTTTTTGGTAATCCTGACGGATACTTCTTTGGAAAAAGCCCGCGCGCTGGCTGAAAAAATGCGTGAGGATGTGGCCCGTTCGGATAACGGGGTTTGTCCCATTACCATATCCATCGGTGTTAGCAAATATAAAGACAGTTATAAAGAAGCCCTGGATGCGGCAGACCACGCCCTTTATCGTGCGAAGAATTCGGGCCGTAACAGGGTAGAAGTTATAGGGGATTAACGGTTAGAGGACGAATGCTTAGAGGATTAACAAGGGCATCCGACAGGTGTTTTTGGGTGATAGGAAATACGAGATAAGAGGAAATACGAGATAAGAAGGAAATAGAATGGCATGGAACGTGAAATTGATTTACAGGAAATATCCGACGGAAAGCTTTATACGGCAAACGATATGGTGAAAATCGGTTGCAATGATTGTAAGGGTTGCTCTGAATGTTGCAGAGTGGTGGGAGATACCATTATTTTGGACCCTTACGACCTCTGGCAGCTGGAAAGTGGGTTGCAAACGGATTTTGAGACCCTGATGCAGGGGAAAATTGAACTTCAGGTGGTAGACGGAACCATACTGCCGAATTTGAAAATCCGTGAAGGCGGCGCAGGGTGCAGTTTTTTAAGTGCGGAAGGAAGATGTACCATTCATGGTTACCGCCCCGGTTTTTGCAGAATGTTTCCTATGGGAAGAATTTATGAAGACGGTGGGTTCAAATATTTCCTACAGGTGCATGAATGTGATTACCCCAATAAGACGAAGGTGAAACTGAAAAAGTGGATGGGCATACCGGAGCTTGCCCGTTATGAGAAGTTTGTACTGGATTGGCATGACTTTTTGAAAGAAGTACAGGCGGTTTTGAAAAAGACGGAAAATCAGGAAATTGTCAAGAATTTGAATTTGTATATCCTGAATCAGTTTTTTGTGACAGCGTATGAAGCGGATGACTTCTATGGTCAATTTTATGGAAGGATGGAAAAAGCGGAGGAAATGCTTCGTATGTACCGGTAAGTTGTGAAGGAAGGAAAGCGCGGATGAAAGACTTAGGTGATGTGACTTTATTTAAATCCATTACGAAAGAGGAGCGGGAACGCATTTTAAACTGCTCTAAAGCCCGAATTAGGGCACTTTCGGCCGGGAGCTATATCTTTGAGCAGGATCAGCGTCCAAACCGCTTATTTTTGCTTTTAAAGGGCCGTGTGCACATTTGTAAGGATTTGGCCTCCGGGCGCAGGGATGTGCTTTATCTGGTGGAGGAAGGAAATGTGTTCGGCGAGATGTTCCTGTTCGGAAACCGGGAGAAATATTGGTATGGCGCTGTGGCGGCAGAGGATGTGGACTTTTTGGAAATGCCTTGGGACTTCTTTTATCATTTTTGTTCCAATGCCTGTGAGCATCATAAGCAGCTGACGCAGAATATGCTGGAAATCCTTTCGGAGAATAATTTTACCATTACCAGGAAGTTACATATTGTGACGACATCTTCTTTGCGGGAGCGGATTGCCATCTGGCTACTTGATGCGGCAGATGAAAAGAGTGAGGTTGCCCTGAAGATGAACCGGGAACAACTGGCGGATTTCTTAGGTGTAGCGAGACCTTCCCTTTCCCGGGAACTGATGAAAATGCAGGCCGACGGGCTGATAGAGGTGTCTAAGAAGATGATTAAGTTAAGAGACAGAATGGCACTTGAGCAGTTGTGTGTATAGATATTATTAGTGTGAGGAAAAGGTGATTTATGATACCTGACAGAGAAGAAGCAAAGAGATTACTTGCAGAAGCAGAGACCTATAATCCGGGGGCGTGGGCAAGGCACAGTGAAGTGGTAGCTTTTTGTGCAGAGCAAATTGCCGCACAGTGTCCTGATTTAGATCCGGAAAAAGCATATGTACTCGGACTTTTGCATGATATTGGCAGAAAGTTCGGGGTAAAGCATTTCGGACATATTTATGACGGGTATACCTATATGATGGAATTAGGGTATGATGAGGTGGCAAGAATTTGTGTCTCCCATTCTTTTTCCATTCAGAGGATTGAAGATTATATCGGAAATTTTGATGTGACTCCGGAGCAACAAAAAATAGTTGAAGACTACTTAAATCAGATGGTTTATGATGACTACGACAGACTCATTCAATTGTGTGATGCCATTGGTGCGGCAGAAGGCGTGGTACCCATGGAAGAGCGTATGGGTGATGTGAAAAGGAGATATGGAAATTTCCCGCAGGATAAGTGGGATAAAAACTTAAGTCTGAAGGAGTATTTCGGCGAAAAGGTCGGAGGGGATATCTACCGGCTCTTACAGTAAAATTCTGAAGGGTGCATGAGAATAGGAAGCAAAATTTGAAATGGTCGCTCTGACAAACCAAAACCTTCTATTACCCGAAAAACAAAGTCAGCATTTCCGACTATTGCTTTCTTTTCATATTTCCGACGGGTGGTTTTTGCTGCCATTACCGACCTATCATACAGATTCCTTCGCACCGGTCGGTATCCTATGCACTCTTTTTCCTGACTATATCCGGTCTTTTTTGAACTCAATCGGGAAAATGCAACTTTTTTCTCCGACTATAAATATGTTTTTCACCTTTGAGTCGGTTTAATGGATAAATTCATCCCGACTTAATCTCAATTTTTTGTCCTTAATAGGATTTTGCTTTTTCTTTTATTCGTATACTTCTTTTTATTTCTATGATCCACCTTCTTGTCCTTCGGACAAGAAGTATCCCGCGCTCTAAAGAGCTCGGTCAATTCAAATTTGTAGAGAATAGAAACTTAGAATTTTCGCATGAGCCGAGTTTCATTTCATCTTTTAGGCAGTGGAAGCTAAAAAGCATTGTTATTGCCTAAAAGTAACGATGAAAAGGCAGGAATTAGGCAGTGGAAGTTAAAAAGTTTTGCTGTTGCCTAAAAAGTAGTTGTGAAAGGTCTTGAATTAGGTATTGTGACCGAAAAAATCCCGCTACTAGCAAAAAGTGAAAATTTTGTATCAAATAAAAAACATAAAAAGGAGTAGTTTTGTAACATGGGTTACAGAATTACTCCTTTTATTTGGGTACAATTATGTTGTAAAAAGAAAACAAATTTGGATAGATTCCATTATCACTCTCATAAAAAGAAAGGAGAATCATTATGGTAAACAAAGCGCAGGTAGATAATCTTGTTAATTTATTGGACGGATATGCAACAAAGGGAGGACATCATTTAAATGTCAACGTGCTGAACCGCGACATGCTCTTAGATGCCCAGAAGCATCCCGAAAATTATCCTCAGCTGACCATCCGTGTGTCCGGCTATGCGGTAAACTTCATTAAGCTGACCCCCGAACAGCAGGCGGATGTTATTTCCAGAACTTTTCATGAATCCGTATAGTAAAATCCTTTTTAGAGCAGCCGGCTCTACCACCACCGGCACAAGCGCAGGCACATGCACAGGCACAGGCGCAGGCACAACCGCCACCGCCGCTTCTGCCTCGTGTGTGTGTATGTGTGCTTGAAGCAGAAGTGTAATAAACCTTACCCAAACCTCTCTGGCTGGAGTAGGAGTCCTTGATTTTGAACTTTTTGGTGGTAAACAAAAGTCCTGCAAAAAGGACGGGCAAGCCCACAAGCACAAGGAGAAGAATCACTTTTGAACTGCCGTTTGTCAGGGAAAATTTATCATCGTCTCCGGTAAAAACATCTGTAGGATAAATCATTTTGTAGGTGTTTTTTTGTCCCTTAGGCATTTCGTGGGTCAGCCGGTAATAGCCGCCTGTTTCCGTAAAGGAAGCGGGTGCGGAAATAAGATCCTCCGCATACCAGGAAAGGGTGAAGGCATCTACGTTAATATCATCAAACCAGCCGGGCGTAAAGGAGTACACCCGGGTATCTCCTACGGTTTCGTACATTCTGTGCTGGCGGATATAAAAAGCAAACTCCAATATTTCACCGGCCCGGTAAGGGCGATCTAAATCAATTCTCACATAATCTCCGTTATTTGTGTAATAACGGATTTTTTTGATGTTGTCACTTTCGGCGGTTATATTTTCCACGTATTTATTGGGGATTCCGATTTTCACCCAGGTAAGGGGGCCGTCTGAGTAACTGTCTAATACTTCCCACTTGAAATGATAATACATATCCAGGGAACCGTCAGAATGGGGTTTGACGGTGATGCTGTATTCGTGGATCCGGTCCAGCTCCTTGGCTGCTTTTGCCTGTAAAGCAGGGAAAAAGAGAAGGAAAAGTACTGCGGCAAAAAGACAGGACAGGAGACTTTTTTGTATTCTGCTTATTTTACTCATTTTGTTTCACTGCTCCTTTCTCTTAAGGGGCATATCTGCAGGGACTTGGCAGAGAAGTTTCTGCGCATTTTACACATAGGATGATTCCAAATCTTAGAAAACTTATCGGTTCTCATATCCCCCAAGGTTTCGCCGGAAAGCCAGCTTTGACAGGGAATCACCTGTCCGTTCGGGGCAATGGCCATATTACTTAAGCAGGCACCGCAGGAGGGCACGGTCAAATGCAGAGCCCGGAGTTTTTCTTCGGAAATCCACCCGGGAGAGGTAAAGCTTAATTCCATCTCATGGGCAAAGCAATAGTCGGCAGCAGCCTTGACCACTTCATAAATCTCGTCAATACCTAATTGGGTAGTGACAGACTGATTTAAGGTAGCGTTGCCGGTTACAATCAGTCCGGAGCAGGTTACATAGGAGACGCCAAGCTCCTTCAAAAAGGCAAGGGTCTGGGCGTAGTCTTTATTCTTAGTACAAAGGGGAGTGTTGATGCTGACATTTAAACCGGCTTCCAGTGCATTTTTGATGCCGGAGACGGTTTTGTCAAAATTATCCGCGCCTACAAGGGCGTTGTGAATGTCCTTGTCCGAAGAATAAAGGGTAATCTGTACGCTGTCCAGTTCCGCCTCCATAAGGGATGCACAAAGCTCCTTTGTAAGCAGCACGCCGTTGGTATTGAGTCTGGTTACAAACCATTTGGCTTCCGCCACCAGTTCGCAAAGGTCGGGCCGCATGGTAGGCTCGCCGCCGGTAAAGGTCAGCTGCGGGATTTTGGCTTTTTTGCAGGCAGCAATGATTTCCTTCCACTCCTCCGTGGACAGTTCTTTGGTCTCGGATAACTGCTGGCCTGCCGCATAGCAGTGGATGCATTTCTGGTTACAATGCCAGGAACCGTTTTTGGTCATGGCGGAAACCATCAGATCCATACGGTGAGGGGCAGTCATATGGGGCGCATAGTCCCCGATGCTCATAAGACCGATTTCGGCTTCTGGAATTTCTCCCCGGCTGACGGATACAAAGGTATCCATAATCAGGCGTAAATCTTCCTGTAACAACTCTTCGGAAACGTCAGGAAAAACTTTACATACATGATAAAAGGTGTTTTGCAAAATGGTATCTAAATCACTTTCACTCATTTCCTTCGGTCCGTGGGTATTGATTTGCCGGATGAATTCCGTAAGCAGGATGGCCCAGGATTCGTTTAAGGGTAAAATGTCCTGTCCGTTTAAAATCACCACGCTGGGTACCATTCGGAAAGGATGGAATTTGGGCGGAACCATATGGATACGGATGACGCCGGGACCCTGTGGGTTAAAGGTGGTATGAACCACGGATTTCCAGTTTTTCAGTTCGTATATTTTTTCTCTAAGCATAAGCAATTTCTCCCTCTAAAGAATTGAAATGACGAAATAATTTGCCAGTACATACAAGATGGCTGCCCCATAAAAAAGCAGATACAAAGCCTTGGGATGTCCCGGATTGATGTTGTCATAGGCTTCGTATTCTTTTTTTAGACGGGTGATTGTTTTGTCATAAAAAGAGGCACAGTGGTAGAGCTTATACAGCGTAAAACAGCCCCAAAAAGCCAAGGCAAGAATCCGGCTAAAGAAAAGGAATCCGGAAGTACCGCTTCCGTCCAAAACAAAAGGATAAAGCAGGTTCAGTGTATAAAGAGCCGCCACCGAAAGGGTAAGGGAGAACAAGCACTTTCCGGCTAAGTTGCGATAGTAATACCGCTTATCTAAAAGCAGAAAGGTGGTTTTGGTAAGGGGAGGCAGCTGCAGGTGCAGGTGCTCCTGAAGCAGTGCATAACAGGCCTGAACGTGGGCCTGGGCTTCGTAATTACCGATTTCATAGTGGAAGACCATACGGTTTTCTTTACTGCCAAGGGCAAGACCCGCTGTCTGATAAAACAGGTTTCCGTTTTGGATATCGCTTCGAAGGTCGTCGTAGGAAATGGTGCCTAAGGGCTTAAAAAGCAAATCTGTACGGATTTCGGCAGGTTCGATGTAAAAGCCTTTTCTTTTTTTGACCCTGCTGTTAAGCATTGAAAAGAAAAGGTAGGCGGGAAATTGTACCACAAAGAAGACCGCCAAAATATTGATGATGGCGATTTCATAGTCAAAATCATTTGCGATTCCGATAAAGAAACCGCTGAACATCAAAAGTAAGATAGAAAGGGTTAAGCCTTCATGCTCATTTTTGTTAAAGTGATACTCAGAATATTGAGGCAAAAAGCCCCGCTCCATACGTAATTGTTTGATTTCCTGTTCCTTCGTTAATTTAGGCTTTGGTGTAGTGGTGCTCATAGAGAACTCCTTTGTAGGTGTTTTGTTATTGGTTTTATTATAACAAATCGAAAGACTTTCATCTACAGAGAAAATGAAATAGGAAATGATGTCATCTTGTGGTAAAATGGTTTTGTGATATTGCGTAATTTAGGAATGAACTTTGAGTTTGACAGATATTTGTTTTAGAAAGAAGTAATTTAGGAAGAAAAACGATGATACTTGGTATTTTAGCGCATGTAGATGCGGGTAAGACAACTTTATCGGAAGCCATGCTGTATAACAGCGGCAAAATCCGCAAACGGGGAAGGGTAGACAACGGGGATACCTTCCTGGATTCCTTCGAATTAGAGAAACAGAGGGGAATTACTATTTTTTCCAAGCAGGCGCATTTTGATTGGCAGGAGGAAAAAATAACCCTTTTGGATACACCGGGGCATGTGGACTTTTCGGCAGAAGCGGAGAGGACCCTGCAGGTGCTGGACTGTGCCGTTTTGGTCATCAGTGCGTCTGACGGCGTGCAGGGCCACACAAGGACCCTGTGGCGGCTTTTGAAGCGTTATGATGTGCCGGTTTTTGTTTTCGTGAATAAAATGGACCAGCCGGATACGGACAAAGAGCAGCTGATGGAAGTGTTGATGAAAGAGTTAGATGCAGGCTGCGTGGATTTTACGGATTGTACAGCTTTTGTAAGCGGTGCGGATAGTTCGGCTGCCGCCGCAAAAGAGCATTTTTTTGAAAGTCTGGCGGTTTGTGAAGAAAAGCTGCTGAATGACTTTTTGGAAACAGGAGAGATAGAGAAAGAAGAAATTTGCCGTGTCATCGGTCAAAGAAAGGTTTTTCCCTGCTTTTTCGGTTCGGCTCTGAAAAATGAGGGAGTAGAGGCCCTTCTTGACGGAATCGTAACTTACGGACCAAAACCCTCTTATGGGGAGGAATTCGGTGCTAAGGTGTACAAGATTACCCGTGACGGGCAGGGAAACCGTCTGACCCATATGAAGATTACCGGCGGCAGTCTGAAAGCCAAGGCGGTGCTTACCGGTTTTGAAAAGACCAAAGGAAACAGCCGGAAGGAAACAGCCTGGGAGGAAAAGGTCAGCCAAATCCGCAGCTATTCGGGAGAAAAGTACGAGGTATGTGCAGAGGTGCCTGCCGGAGAAATCTGTGTGGCCCTGGGACTTACCATGACTTATCCGGGAGAAGGATTAGGCAGTGAAGCGGATTCCCATCTTCCTTTTTTGGAACCGGTACTGAGTTATTGTGTGCATTTGCCGGAGGACTGTGAGGCAGCAGTCCTGTTGCCGAAACTGCGGCAATTGGAGGAAGAAGACCCCATGCTGCAAATTGATTTCCGCGAGCAAAGTAAGGAAATTCATGCCAAGGTAATGGGAGAAGTGCAGATTGAAATCTTACAGAGCCTGATTAAGGAACGTTTCGGAGTGGAGGTGTCCTTTGGAAAAGGCAGTATTGTATATAAAGAGACCATTGCGGATACCGTGGAAGGTGTGGGACATTTTGAACCCCTTAGGCATTATGCGGAGGTACACCTATTGATGCGGCCGGGCATTCCGGGAAGTGGTCTTACGTTCCGTTCGGAAGTGGCAGTGGATGATTTGGCCAAAAACTGGCAGAGACTGATTTTGACCCATTTGGAAGAAAAGGAACACGTGGGGATTCTGACAGGCAGTTCCATTACCGATATGGAGATTGTTTTGGTGTCAGGAAGGGCCCATTTAAAGCATACGGAAGGCGGAGACTTCAGACAGGCAACCTACCGGGCAGTAAGGCAGGGGCTTATGGAGGCATCCTGCGTTCTTTTGGAGCCGGTTTATGAGTTCCGTCTGGAAGTGCCCATGGAATCCATCGGCAGGGCCATGACGGATATGGACAAAATGCATGCTGACTTTGTACTGAATCAGACAGAGGATGGGAATGGTGTGCTGACAGGTACTGCTCCGGTAGTACTTTTGCAGCATTATCAGCAGGAAGTGGTTGCCTATACCAAGGGATTTGGCAGACTGTTTTGTACCCCTTGCGGCTACGCTCCCTGTCACAATGCAGAGGAGGTCATTGCAGAAACCGGTTATGACCCGGAAAGCGATTTGAGAAATCCGGCATCTTCGGTATTCTGTGCCCACGGAGCCGGTTTTGTGGTGCCCTGGTATCAGGTAAAGGAATATATGCATCTACCGACACAAGTGTCACTTAATGGCGGAAAGCCTGAAAATAACGTGTTTTTAAAGGATGCCGGCTATTGGGATGATGAATGGGAGGCCCTGCAGGACGCAGCTGACAGGCTGCAGGAAGAATACGGAGCGGAAAAGAGGTTGACCGATGCAGTCGGCGAAGAACGGTGGATCGGAACCGATGAAATTGATGCCATTATCGGTAGGGCCGGTCATGCCAACAGCAAAGATGCCGGACGCAAGAAGGAAGGCTGGCAGCGCCCCAAAAGAAACAGTTCCCCTTCCGCGGACGGACCGGTAACCAGGGTCTATAAGGGCAAGGAAAAAAAGCCTGCCTACCTTTTGGTAGACGGTTACAATATTATTTTTGCGTGGGAGGAACTAAAGGAACTGGCGGCCGTGAACTTAGACGGTGCCAGGGGAAAACTTCTGGATATTCTTTGTAATTATCAGGGAATGAAAAAGATGGAGCTGATAGCAGTTTTTGATGCGTATCGGTTAAAAGGCCATCCTACGGAGTTTTTTGACTACCACAATATCCATGTGGTTTATACCAAGGAAGCGGAGACTGCGGACCGTTATATTGAACGGTTTGCCCATGAACATGCGAAAGAATATGATGTGACGGTGGCAACCTCCGACGGCCTGGAGCAGATTATTATCAGGGGACAGGGCTGTAAACTGTTATCTGCGGCGGATTTGCTTGCGGAAATCAATCTGGCACAGGGGCAACTGAGGGAAACCTTTTTGGAAAATCAAAAGGGTGAAAAAAGATATCTGTTAGACGAAGTGTCTGAAGATCTTCTTTCCACCCTTAAGGAGTCTTAAATATGAGGCATCCGCAGATGTTTGCGGATGCCTTTTGTATTCATATGAAATTAATAAATGGTTTTTACATCCGTGATTTCATTGTCCGTTACCTTGAATTCAAAAATACCGTGTCCCGGAATGCGGTGCTCGGTAAGATACCATTTATCCCCGATATTTGAAATATAGTAGGGGGTACCGCCGCCGATGAAGTGATGATAAACATCCTCATATTCTCCGGTGTACAAATCTTCCAAATCCTTTGTGCGGATGATGGTTGCATAGTCCTGGTTTCCGTTAGCGTCCGTGGAGTTTGTGATGTAAAAGTAGTCATCAATTTTGGTAATCTGTACCATGCCGTAGAGTTCATCCGGTATCGGGTAAACCTGCCGCACCCGGAAGGTATCCAGTTCGGCTTCTATGATGGAAGCATTTCCGGATACGAAAAAGATCCGGTCATCGATGATGGTAAAGGAGCGCACATAGGAATTGGCAACAGGGGGCATATACAGCTTTTGCGTCAGATAAACCCGGTTGTCTTCCTTGTTTCTCCGAAAGAGATACATTTCCCCACTCTGGGAACTCCAGGCATAAAAGGTATCGGTAGGCTCGTGGTAAACAATATAATGAGGCCGCACGCCGATATCCGTAAATTCCTGGGTTGGCACAAAACACTGGAATCCGTTTTCATTGACCCCTTCTTCCATTACCAGGATGCGGTTATTTTCGGTATCATCAATCAGGTAAACGCTGCCGTCGCTGGCCAGGGTATGGGGCATGGTTACGTCGTTTGTCATAATGCGCCAGGTATAAATAGGATCAGTCAGGTTGTCGTTATAGATGACCTGATTATTATAACAGTCTACGATAAAGTAGGTGTCATGGACCTTGGTAATGTAAGTAGGTACCTTCAGGGAACCGTTGGGATTGTCCGGAAGGATGGTAAGGTCAGCGGAAGTAATTCCGGTAAGTTGAGATGAGGAAATATAGTTTGTTTCCTCAGGTATATAGTTGGCAGGCGGTGTTTGCTTTCCACAGCCGGTCAGTAAAAGTGCACCGGAAAGAAGCAAAGCAGCCGTATGAAATAATTTTCGTTTCATAATGGTTTTCTATTCTTTCTGTAGAATATGATAGAGATTCTTTCTGTAGAATATTATAGAGATTCTTTCATGGGATGACAATCTTTTTTTATCGCAGGATTCTTCCGAAAGGGGAAAAAGAAACCGATTGACACGGAAAAAAGCCTGTGCTATACTCATAACACTTACCGCTTTGAAATGAAAACTGAAATAGAAATTTGAAATGTCTGTGGGATACCATAGGCATTTTTTTGTGCGCATTTTACGGAAAGGAACTAACAAATATGAAGAAATCAGTAATAAATAAAAGAAAGAAACTGCGTGTTTTTGGTAAAAAAGAAAAGAGAAAAAAACAAATGTTAAAGGCAGCTGTCTGGGGACTGGCGGCCCTACTGTTAAGCCCTGCACTTCAGGTTTTTGCGCAGGAAAGCGCAGATACTCTGTTTACGAAGGAGGTGTCTGTTTATCATGAACATAAGGGAAATGAAACGGATGGCGGATTATGTTACAACCTGCCTGTATATCATGTTCACGAAGGAGACGAGACGGGCGGCGGTGCCTGTTATCAGATTCCTGTTTATCATGTCCATACGGGTGATGATATAAGTGGAGGTCCCTGTTATCAGACCCCGGTTTTCCATGCCCATGACGGACATGAGGGGATGGCGGGCGTCTGTTACACGGCAGTTTACCATACCCATAAATCTACCTGCTATGAAGAAAAGAAAAGCAGTGAGGCGGGATGTTATATTTTACGATATGAAGATACCTATTATGATGATTACGAAGGATATGATTTTAAAGATTATTATATGGCCTGCGGTATAGTAGTGCACGGAACCAATTCGTCCCATGTTCACAAGGAACTGGTTTGTAAAAGGGAAGGAAAAATTGATAAATACAAGCTTACCTGTACCATGACAAGCAGTACTATTGTGGGTTATCAGTTTGATTGTCCCAAAACGGAAGAGACCATAGACAGCTACGCGCTAAGTTGTACGAAATCCTCTGATTATATTGAAAAATATGAAAGAAGCTGCGGACGGAGCGAAGAGATTCCGGTGGCCACAGTGGAGATTAGTGCCTGTTTAGCCGCAGACAAAGAATCCGTAACCATGTATGCAAAGTTCGCGGACAGAAGTGAAGGGGAAATCTTTACAAGTCAGCCGCCGTTTGTCTGGTATGACGGATCCGGCAATCAAATCGGTACGGGAGAAAGCCTCAAGGTGACAACTAACGGCACCTATTTTGTAGAGCTTTTGGCAGAAAACGAAGATATCAGGAAAAACAATCTGAAAACCAAACTGGAAATCAGTGCCATTTTGAAGAAAGAAAAACCCACTGCGGCACCTACGGCAAAGCCCACCAAGGCACCGGCAGAAGATGACGGAACAGGAAAAAGTACCCCTGCCCCCGGAATTACGGAAGAGCCGCTTGTTACGCCAATTCCCGTGCCGGTAGAAACGAAGGCACCGAAGGAAACAGCAGATCCGAATGAAAAGGAAACACCTAAGGCGGTTATTCTTTCTGAAGATTCCGGGCCGTCGGCCAAACCGCAAACGGCGGCAAAAACAAGTCTGCCGATTATGAAGGTGGCTCCTTTATACGGAGAGGCTTCGGACAGACAGACGCCGACTCCGAGACCGGTAATGAAACAAGAGACAGTGGAAAAGAAAACGGAGATGAAGCAAAGCGCTCCGGAGCCGGTAAAAACAGAACCGGTAACTATGAAAAAACAGGCGGGAGCGCATTTTTTTGCCAAACCGGTGGTTAAGGTGGTAACCATAACTGCTTCAACCGTACTTGGATTTTTCTGTTTGCTTTTCCTGTGTTGGTGCTGGCGTTTCGGAATAATGATATTGAATGATGACGGAAAGGGGACTATGCAGTTTTTGGGGCTTTGTATCCTGAAACGGAGAGAGGAAGGTTATCTCTTAACGATACCCGGGCGCATGATGGAAAAGGCAGTTACCAACAGGTACTGTTTAAGAAGTATGGGCTTCCATCTTTGGCGAAAGGAAGAGGAGGAACTTATCATTTTAGCCGGAAAACAAAAGCGTACGGTGAAAATCAGGAAAGAGATGCAGGTAGTCCTGTAAAAAAACTTCCGATATTTTCCGGATGCCCAATTTGCCCTGTTTTTTCGAAAATGCTTGATTTTATAAGGGGAAAGTGATAGACTACGAATGATTTCAGGCATGAAAATGATTTCATACTTGAAATCAAGAAGTTTTTAAGACAGATATTCCGAAAATCAAGGAGGAAAAGTTATGAAAAAATTATTGGCACTTTCATTAACAATTGTAATGATGACCATGCTTTGCGCTTGCGGAGCAAAAGAAACAGCCGGTGATGTTACGGAAACCGGTGCAAGTGCAGCACTTGCAGACGGCGTATTAACCGTAGGTACCAACGCTGAATTCCCGCCTTTTGAATATGTAGGCGATGACGGACAGCCCGACGGTTTTGATATGGCTCTCGTAAAAGCAATCGGCGAAAAACTTGGTGTAGAAGTAAAGATTGAAAACATGGAATTCGCTTCCCTTGTTACTTCCATCGGCAGCAAGATTGACATTGCGGCAGCAGGTATGACAGTTACCGAAGAAAGAAAGCAGACTGTTGACTTCAGTAATTCTTATTATGAAGCAGTTCAGTATGTAATCCTTCCCGCTGATTCCGCAATTGCTACAGCAGCAGATTTAGAAGGAAAGACCATCGGCGTACAGCTTGGTACAACAGGTGACTTCATTGCAACAGATATCGCAGGTACTACAGTTGCTCCTTACAACAAAGCTGTAGATGCAGTAAATGACTTAATCAACGGTAAGGTTGACTGCGTAATCATCGACAAGAATCCTGCACTTGTATTCGAAAGCAAGTTTGAAGGACAGGTAGTTGCCATTGACGGTGTACAGTTTGATTTTGAAATCGAAAACTATGCAATTGCACTTCCTAAGGGTGATGCAGAATTAGCTACCAAGATCAATGAAGCAATCGATGCAATCAAAGCAGACGGAACTTTTGACGAATTAGTAAAAACTTATATTGAAGCCGAATAAAAAATAGGGTACAATAGAATAAGTAATGAAAATTAAAGGATAGCATGATATGCTATCCTTTTTCATGCGCATTTCATACGCAGCGAGCGGAAAGGATATAATATTTTTATGCAGGCTTGGTTAGAGAAAATCGGAAAAATGTTTCAAATGGCATTTATTGACGGTGACAGATGGAAACTTTATATAGAAGGTCTCGGCGTGACCTTGGAAATCGCTTTTTTTGCGGCAATCTTAGGTTTGGCCATCGGTACCGTAGTGGCACTTATGAAGCTTTCTGTTACCAGAAACGGAAAGAAAACCATTTGGGCACATTTGGCAGGAATTTATATTGATATCATCAGAGGTACGCCCTCCGTACTTCAGCTCCTTATTATGTGGTTTATTATCATGAAGAGTTGTACCAACGGAACCCTGGTAGCGGTACTTTCCTTTGGTATTAACAGTGGTGCTTATGTGGCAGAGATTGTGCGTGCCGGTATTTTGGCGGTAGATAAGGGACAGACAGAGGCGGGACGAAGCCTCGGGCTTTCCAAAGCGCAGACTATGGGATATATCGTAATTCCCCAGGCGATTAAGAATGTACTTCCTCCTATCGGAAATGAATTCATCGTGCTCCTTAAGGAAACAGCGATTGTTGGTTATGTAAGTTTAACGGACCTTACCAGAGCAGCCAACCAGATTACGTCAAGAACCTATGAGGCATTTATGCCCCTGATAGGTGCGGCAGTGATTTATTTTACCATTATTAAGATATTAACCGTTCTTTTGGAAAAATTGGAAAGGAGACTTCGTAAGAGTGATAATCGTTAAGGACTTACATAAAAAATTTGAAGATAATCACGTGCTTAGAGGTGTGAATTATCACATTAAGCAGGGAGAGAAGATTGTAGTGGTAGGACCTTCCGGTTCCGGTAAGAGTACTTTCCTGCGTTGTTTAAATCTTTTGGAGATGCCCACCGGCGGAGAAATTTGGTTTGACGGTCAGAATATTACGGACCCCAAGATTAATATTGATAAGGTCAGACAGCATATGGGAATGGTATTCCAGAACTTTAATCTGTTTAATAACTATACCATTATGGATAACATTACCCTGGCACCCGTGAAATTGAAATTGATGTCCAAGGAAGAAGCAAGCGAAAATGCGCTTAAGCTCCTTGACAGAGTCGGTCTTAAGGAAAAGGCAGATGCTTATCCCAGCCAGCTTTCCGGCGGACAGAAGCAGAGAATTGCCATTGTGCGTTCCCTTGCCATGAACCCGAAGGTAATGCTTTTTGATGAGCCTACTTCAGCATTGGACCCGGAAATGGTAGGAGAGGTTCTTGAAGTAATGAAGGACCTTGCAGATTCCGGTATGACCATGGTGGTGGTAACCCATGAAATGGGCTTTGCCAGAGAAGTGGGAACCAAAGTTGTATTTATGGACGAAGGAATCATTATGGAAGAAAATACACCGAATGAATTCTTTAACAATCCACAGTCTCCCAGATTACAGGAATTCCTTTCCAAGGTACTGTAAAATTTGCTCCCGGTGGCATGGTGTTGCAACCGGCAGTAAAGACTTGAAGCCAAGAGTAAAACGTATAGTAAGAAAAATAAAAGCAGAAACGTTTCGGTTGAAACATTTCTGCTTTTTTTACTTCATAGGAAAATCCTCTGAAGAAAAAAAGAAAAGATGCGCAGCTCGCGGAGCGGTAAATGTCGTACCTCGACCCGCTCGCGCGCGGAGATTGCGCGGATGCGCAATCTTTTTCATAGGAAATGGTTACTCGCCTTGCTTTTTTGCGGGAAGCAGCGTGGTAATCAAATAAAAGGGAAGTCCCAACACCAGGAAATAAACGTACCTAAATTCCGAAGCTACCGGCGTGGCAATTAAAACCGTTCCGTACACGCATAAAGTGGGAAGGTAGCAAATCAGCTTTTGGTATTCCTTACGCAGGACGGTATTGCCGATACAGAACAGGTAAATCCAGAAGATGGTGCCCATACTCCATAAAATACCGTATAAAGGAAGCATATTTCCCAGCTTGATACTGATTTCTTTGAGTTTGACGGCAATGGAGCCTCTAATCAGAGGCATGTGCACAATGCCGATGTCAACACCGGAATCCCAGATGCCTTCTGCATCCGATACCGGATAAAAGCAATCAGGATAATAATAACCATAGGTCTGGTTAATGTAGGCCCTAAAGTAATCCCCCGGATAGGTAAGCCCTAGCTGAAACCAGAGTTTGAAGAAATCTTTTTTGTGTTCAACCAGATAATCCTGATTTCCGGCACGCACCAGCTCCTTCATATTGTCTGCAAAGGTTGGTTCATACAGTGCTTTGACATGCTCCATTTCAATAACGGAACCGATTAGCTGAAGCTGTTCTTCGGTAAGGGCTCTGTCGTTGGCAATAACACAGGCGATTTGCTGTGTGGGGATACAAAGGGATTCCACGAAATCAGGCTGAATAACTCCGGCGGCATTCATAACCGGATATTTGACGATGATTGCGGCCGCTAAAATACTGAACAAAGGCAGATAAAGCTGCTTAGCCTTTTTCCTGAAATAAAAAAGCAAAAACGGGAAGCAAACCACGAATCCGTACCAACCGTTAGAGCGGAACAGGCAGACCGTAATTCCTGAGAGAATCAGGAGAAACACGGTAACTTTATCTGTTTGCTTCATCAGGCGCAGCAGGCAACAACCAAAAACTAAAACGGCAGCGGCAAACAGAATATCCTTCCAGATGGTAACGGCGTATACCGCATGGTAAGGAAGCAGCGCATAAAGCAGGATGACGCCATAGCAAATCCATGTTTTGACCTTGTAAAGAGTCAGGGTCTGAATCAAAAATGCAACACTAAGCGCAAGTACCAGCATTTGAAAGACTGTATAGAAGGAAAATGCGACGGTGGTATTGTCCGTAAAGAGTAATCCAATCTGATAAAACAGCTTGATTAGCAGGGTGTGTACCAGCGGGTGGTGATTGCTGTAAGGGCTGATTCCGATGGCCTGCTTGAACTGATTGACGCTGTCTGGCGTCATAACTCCCGGGAATAAATACAGGAAATAAGGAATCCAACAAACAAAACAAACGATAAACGCAATAAACGCAAGACGCTTGCCGTACTTTGGCTCATCCTCCGTGATGCGGATATTTTGGAGGGTATAGGAGTAAAAGAACAAAAGAACATGGTAAAATAAAAACACAAAGCCCAGTGCTGCCGCTGATAAAACAACCAGACGGAACAAAGCGTTGGTCAGCGTTTGTACATAATTTTCATAATCCACTACCATATAAAAAAAGGTAAAAAGTGCAGACAAAGCAAAAACGGTAATCTGCGAAAACTTAGAACGAAGGGCGGTCTCCTTTTCCAAACGTATTTCTGCCTGCCTGTAAAAGCAGAAGAGAAGTACGAAAAGAAGAAGGGTTAAAATATTGCCCACTTCCAGTCTTCCGGCTTTGGAGAGGGCCCATGTGCTGAAAAAGGCAGCAATGGTTTGAAAACATAAACGGGGTGATATTTTCGCGAACATAAATACTCCTATTCTTATGGAAAAATATATGATAAAATATTATGGTACGTATCGAATACTGTTTGTATACGATTTTTATGATACAAAAGGAACAGAAGGTTGTCAATTATAGGGATACATAGGAGAAAGAAATGGTTACCATCAGTCTTTGTATGATTGTAAAAAATGAAGAAAGAGTACTTGCCAGATGCTTAGACAGTGTCCGCGGACTGGTTGACGAAATGATTATCGTGGACACCGGTTCCACGGATGCAACTAAGGAAATTGCAGCCCGCTATACGGACAAAATCTATGATTTTACATGGATTAACGATTTTTCCGCGGCAAGGAACTTTGCGTTCTCCAAAGCAAGCTGTGAATATATTTATACAGCCGATGCGGATGAAGTGATTGACGAAGAAAACAGAGAGAAGTTTTTGCAGTTAAAGGCTGTCCTTTTGCCGGAAATTGAAATCGTGCAGATGTATTACGGTAATCAGCTGTCCTTCGGAACCATTTATAATTTTGATAAAGAGCTTAGACCAAAATTATTTAAGCGTCTCCGTCAGTTTGAGTGGGTGGAACCCATTCATGAGACTATCCGTTTAGAGCCGGTTATTTTTGACAGTGATATTACCATTACCCATTTGCCGGAGCAGAGCCATACCGCCAGGGATTTGGCGGCGTTCCAAAGACAGATTATAAACGGAAAGGGCTTATCGGCACGGCTGAGGCAGATTTATGCCAAGGAACTTTTCGTATCCGGGCAGGATGCGGATTTCCTTGCGGCAGAAGCTTATTTTACGGAACTGGCTGACAGCGGTACTTTAACAGAGGACCAATTCCGGGAAGCGGTTTGTGTTATTGTGAAAGCAGCATCTGTCAGAGGCGATGTGCATAAGTTTTACCGTTACGCCATGAAGGATGTGGCGGCCGGTGCAGTCAGTGAAGTTTGCCATGAATTGGGGAATTACTATTTTGCCCTGGGGCTGTATGAGGAAGCGGCTATGTGGTACTATAATGCGGCTTATGAAACAAGCAGTATTTTAAGCATCCGCACAAGTGGTGATTTGCCCCTTTTGGGACTTTCCGCCTGCTATGAGAAGCTGGGAGCGGATGAACTTGCCTGTGAATATGCGTTGAAAGCCAAGGAGTGGAAGGCAGAGGAATAAAGCAGCTGATAAGACGGCGAAAAATGCTTGCAGGCACCTATGGATAATGGTAGGATAAATATTGATTATTTTGACAAGAAGCGGGAGGAATAAATATGAGTTGGGAAAATAATGTCAGGAAAGTAGAGCCTTATGTAGCAGGTGAACAGCCTAAGCGTAAGGATATTATTAAATTAAATACAAATGAATGCCCCTATCCTCCGGCACCCGGAGTGGCGAAAAAGGCAGCAGAAATGCAATGTGACGATTTGCGCCTTTATCCGGATATGAACGGAGAGAAACTGGTGAATGCACTTGCGGATTATTATCAGGTAAGCCCGGACAATCTTTTTGTGGGAATCGGCTCCGATGATGTGCTGGCGATGGCATTTTTGACCTTTTTTAATAGTGATAAACCGATTTTGTTCCCGGACATTACCTATTCTTTTTATGATGTTTGGGCTAATTTGTACAGAATTCCTTATGAACTGTGTCCTTTAACGGAGGATTTCAGAATTAACAAAGAGGACTATTTAAAACCCAACGGCGGTATTATTTTCCCCAATCCCAATGCACCTACCGGTGTACTGGAATCCATTGAACTGGTGGAGGAGATTATTAAAGCCAATCCGGATGTAGTGGTAATTGTGGATGAAGCGTATGTTGACTTTGGTGGTCAAAGCGTGGTTCCCTTGATTGAAAAATATGAAAACCTGCTGGTAGTACAGACCTTTTCCAAGTCCCGTGCCATGGCAGGTATGCGTATCGGTTTTGCCATGGGAAGTAAGAAACTGATTGACTATTTGAAGGATGCGAAGTTTTCCTTTAACTCCTATACCTTAAATATGCCTACCATTGAAATGGGCGTGGAAGCGGTAGAGGATGATAAGTATTTTAAAGAAATCACGGGTAAAATTATTGCCACCAGAGAGCGTATGAAAAAGGAAATGGCAGAGCTTGGCTTTTCCTTTACGGACTCTAAGACGAATTTCCTTTTTGCAACACATAAGGAAAAGCCTGCGAAGGAAATCTTTGAAGCCATGAAGGAACAGGGCATTTACGTACGTTACTGGAATAAACCCAGAATTAACAATCATTTAAGAATTACCATCGGCACCGATGAGCAGATGGACCGTATGATAGCATTTTTAAAAGACTATTTAGGATAAAAGATTTTCAAAAGAAGGGTGTAAAACGATGGAAGCATATACAGGTTTTGCGGAAGTTTATGATACCTTTATGGATAATACCCCCTATGAAGACTGGGCGGATTTCTTGGAATCGGTAATAAAAAAATACGGAATTTCCGTGCCGGTGCCGAAGACGGAAGAGGAAGCCGGAGAAATTGCGGAAGACAGTGCGAAGGCCTTAGAGACAGAGAAGAATCTGGTGCTTGATTTAGGCTGCGGAACCGGAACTCTTACGGAACTGATGGCAGACAAGGGATACGATATGATTGGCGTGGATAATTCCGGAGAGATGCTGAGTATTGCCATGCAAAAGGCCGAAAAATCGGGGAATCAGATTTTGTATTTGTGTCAGGACATGCGGGAACTGGATTTGTACAGTACCGTAGGTTGCATTTATAGTGTTTGCGACAGCTTAAATTATCTGCTGGAGGATGAGGATATGGAAGAGACCTTCCGGCAGGTGCATAATTATCTTTATCCCGGCGGTATTTTTATTTTTGATTTTAATACACTTTATAAGTACCGGGATGTCATCGGAGATACCACGATTGCGGAGAATCGGGAAGATTGCAGCTTTATTTGGGAAAACTACTTTTATGAAGAGGAGCATGTGAACGAATATGATGTAACTATTTTCGTAAAAGAGGAAGAAGGAAGCGATACCTTCCGGCGTTTTGAGGAAACCCATTATCAGAGAGGGTATACGAAGAAGGAAATGGAAGCCTTCGTCAAGAAAGCAGGGATGAAGCTGCTTCTTACATTGGATGCGGATACAAAGAAAGCACCCACTGCCAAAAGTGAAAGAATCTATATGGTAGCAGGTGCCTGTAAATAATTGCCTTTGGGGATGAATGTTTCCAAGGAAAGAAATAAGAGGTAAGAATATGAGTGATTATATAGTAAGGGCTACCGCGGCAAATGCGCAAATCAGAGCCTTTGCGGTAACTTCCAGGGAACTGGTTGAAAAAGCAAGAAGAGCCCATAACTTAAGCCCCGTAGCCAGTGCAGCACTGGGAAGACTTATGTCCGGTGCAGTGATGATGGGCGTAATGATGAAAGGGGAAAAGGATGTATTGACCTTGCAAGTCAAGGGAGACGGCCCCATTGGCGGACTGACCGTAACCGCTGACAGCATGGGAAATGTTAAGGGCTATGCCAATGAACCCCAGGTGATGCTGCCGGCCAGTCCTTTAGGAAAACTGGATGTGGGCGGTGCCGTGGGACGCGGCTATTTGAGAGTGATTAAGGATATGGGATTAAAAGAGCCTTATATCGGACAGACTGATTTACAGACCGGAGAAATTGCGGAGGATTTGACTTATTATTTTGCCACCTCCGAGCAGGTACCTTCCTGTGTGGGACTTGGCGTTTTAATGGAAAAGGACAACACCGTAAAGCAGGCAGGCGGTTTTATCATCCAGCTGATGCCCTTTGCATCAGAAGAAGTGATTACCAAGCTGGAGCAGAATCTGGCAGCTTTTTCCACCGTAACGAAGGTGCTGGATCAGGGAAAAAGTCCGGAAGAGATGCTGGAGCTGTTGTTAGGGGACATGGACCTGGAATTTAACGATACCATCCCTGCACAGTTTACCTGTAATTGTGATAAAAAGAGAGTAGAAAAGGCCATCATCAGTATTGGCGAAGCAGATATTAAAGAAATGATTGCCGACGGAAAGGACATTGAGGTGAATTGTCATTTTTGTAATACGGCATATCAGTTCAGCGTAGCGGAACTGGAAGAGATGCTTACCAAGTGCAGAAGATAAGACATATGTAAAACCTGTGCGAATAGGAGAGGAAAAGAATGAAGCATGGATTTGTGAAGGTGGCAGCAGTCACCCCGGATTTGCGGGTAGCGGACACTGTTTTTAATACGGAAAAAATATGTGAGGGAATAAAGGAAGCTTCTTCAAACGGAGCGAAAATCATCGTTTTTCCCGAGCTTTGTATTTGCGCATCCACCTGCGGCGATTTGTTCCTGCAGGAGAGGCTTCTTTCTGATTGTAAAGAAAAGCTGCTTCAGATTGCAACTTTTACGGAGAATGTGGATGCCCTTGTATTTGTAGGAATTCCTTTAGAGCGGGAAGGAAAACTGTACAATGTGGCAGCAGCCTTAAAGGACGGGGAAGTGCTTGGCTTTTTGCCTAAGTCCGTGATTTTCGGCTATGGGGAATATGCGGAAAACCGGTATTTTGCACCCGGTAATAAAGAGGCGGTATCCCTTTATTTTGACGGGGAAGCAGTTCCCTTCGGAACAAATATCCTGTTCGAGGCAGAAGGCGTAGAAGGGCTTTTGGTAGGCTGTGAAATCGGGGAAGAGATGAGTGCTCCGATATCACCATCCACCATGCACGCAACTGCAGGAGCCACTGTAATTGTGAATCTTGCAGCTTCTAATATGGCAGTGGGCAAGGTTACTTATACGGATTTGTTGGTTCGTACATTGAGTAATAAATTGCTTTGCGGATATATTTATGCCAATACGGGAGAGGGAGAATCCTCTACGGATTTGGTTTTCGGCGGACATAATTTTATTGCGGAAAAGGGACTTGTTTTGGCACAGTCCGATTCTTTTTCCACAGGAGCGGTATATGGTGAAATTGATGTACAAAAGCTCCGTATGGAACGGAGAAGGAAGAACTGCTTTGTGCCGGATGAAAAGGAAAGTTATCTGGTAATTCCTTTTTCCCTTACGCAGGAAGAAACTGCACTTTCAGACCGTTTTTCTAAGTCTCCTTTTGTACCGGAAGATTTGGAAGAGAGAAGGATGCGTTGTGAGGAGATTTTAAATATTCAGGCGCAGGGCCTGAAAAAGAGGTATCGTCATATTGGCGGAAAGAATGCAGTGCTGGGTATTTCCGGCGGTCTGGATTCCACTCTGGCACTTTTGGTTACGGTGCGGTGCTTTGACCTTCTGGGACTTCCCAGGGAAAATATCCTGGCAGTGACCATGCCTTGCTTCGGAACCACGGACAGAACCTATGACAATGCCTGCAAACTGACGAAAGCCTTGGGGGCAACCTTGGAAGAAATTGATATCAAAGAAGCAGTTACCGTGCACTTTAAGGATATTAAGCAGGATATGGATAATCATAATGTAACCTATGAAAACAGCCAGGCAAGAGAACGTACCCAGATTCTGATGGATATTGCAAACAGGGAGAATGCACTGGTAATCGGTACCGGAGATATGTCTGAACTGGCACTTGGCTGGGCAACCTATAACGGCGATCATATGTCCATGTATGGTGTCAATGCAGGCGTACCCAAGACGTTGGTACGTCACTTGGTACAGTACTATGCAGATACCTGCGGGGATGCAGAAATTGGCAGCGTGCTTTATGATGTGCTGGATACGCCCGTAAGCCCGGAACTTTTGCCGCCGGTAGACGGTAAGATTGCCCAAAAGACGGAGGATTTGGTGGGACCTTATGAACTCCATGATTTCTTCCTGTATTATATTTTGCGGTACGGATTTGAACCGGAGAAGGTATACCGCCTGGCAAAGCATGCCTTTGCGGGAGAATATGAGGATGGGGTAATCCTTAAGTGGCTGAAGAATTTTTACAGAAGATTTTTCTCACAGCAGTTTAAACGTTCCTGTTTGCCTGACGGGCCGAAGGTTGGAAGCGTTGGAGTCTCGCCCAGAGGCGATTTGAAAATGCCTTCCGATGCCTGCGTAAGGATTTGGATGGAGGAACTTGAAAACCTGCGGTAGTAGTACCGCAGGTTTTTCTTGTGCAGGTTCTCATTTTGTGCTAGTATGTGCTTATCTTATTATCTTGGAAATCTATTTTATCAATCGGCATTTCGCCAAAGGCATATCGCCTGTATTTCCAAATGAATGAATAAAAAGTGAATAAAGAAAGGAATGTACATGGGAAGAAAAAACAATGTAATGTGCGAATATCTTGCCAGACCGGATGTGTTTGCCGATTTTTTGAATGCAGGATATTTTAGGGGAGAAAAGAAAATTTTGCCTGAGGAACTGACGGATTGCAGCCAGGTTTCTTATGACAAAGATAGTGGTGCAAAAAGCGGAGAGAGAAGCAGAGATGTTGTGAAAGCACGTTGTAAAGGGACAAGATATGCAATAATCGGAATTGAGAACCAGGAACTGGTTCATTATGCAATGCCGTTTAGGTGTATGGAATATGATGTGCGGGAATATCGGAAGCAATTGCGTATACTACGGCAAAGGAATTCAAAGGAAGAGAATAGGCGTTTAAGCAGTGAGGAGTTTGTATCCGGTTTAAGCAGGACTGATAAATTAAAGCCGGTTGTGACAATTGTTTTTTATCACGGAACGAAGAAGTATGATGGTTGTAAGAATTTACATGATATGCTAGACTTGGAAGGAGAAAACAAAATTTTTTCTCCCTATGTTGCGGATTATAAAATGAATCTGATTTGTCCGGATGATATAAACGAAGAAACCTGTGAAACCGGACTACGGGATTTGATTGGATTTTTGAAATGCAGGGAAGATAAAAAAGCAATTCAGGAATACTGTAAATGTAATGCGGAAAGAATTAAAATGATGGACGAGGATACTTTTGATACCATTACGGAGATGATTAACAGTAAGGAACTTTTAAAGAATAAAGAGAAGTATAGAGAAGGAGAAAGAGGGACAATTAATATGTGTAAAGCAATGGAAGATTGGGCAGAGGATTTGAGAACTGAGGGAAAAGCAGAAGGAAAAGCAGAAGGAAAAACGGAAGGATTGCTGGAGGGTGTAAAGGCAGTCATTGAAATATGTAAGGAACTGGGAGCGACGCAAGAAGAGGTATTGTTGAAAATATCGGAGAAGTTTCTCTTTTCTAAGCAAGAGGCAGGTATGTATGTTGAAAAATACTGGCATCAATGATGGCCGGTTGGCAAATCTAAAAGGTAAGAAAAATAAGAGAGGAAAATGTATGTTATCATTTGCATGTGATTATTTAGAAGGTGCCCATGTGGAGATTTTAAAGCGGCTTGCAGAGACCAATGATATAAAAGAGCCCGGTTACGGAGAAGATTCCTTTTGCGAAAGTGCAAAAGCAAAAATACGACAGGTGTGTCAGTGCCCAGAGGCGGAAATATACTTCCTGGTGGGAGGAACCCAGACCAACGCTGTGGTAATTGATTCCCTTTTACAGAAGTACGAAGGTGTTGTGGCTACAGAGACCGGTCATGTTAATGTACATGAAGCCGGAGCAATTGAGTATACCGGTCATAAAGTTGTGACAGTACCGTCATATCAAGGGAAAATGAAGGCAACAGATCTGGAAGCTTTATTAAAAGGATTCTGGGATGATGCCAGTCATGATCATATGGTTTTTCCGGGCATGGTATATCTTTCTCATCCCACGGAATACGGAACCCTATACAGTCGGAAGGAGCTTGAAGAGATTGCGCTTATCTGTAGGGAATATCAGATCCCGCTTTATATTGACGGTGCCCGGTTAGGCTACGGGCTTATGAGCAGGGAAAGCGACTTGACTCTTTCGGTCATTGCTGAAATATGTGATGTTTTTTACATAGGCGGAACCAAAGTGGGAGCTCTTTGCGGAGAGGCAGTGGTTTTCACCAAAAAGAATATGCCGAAGCATTTTATGACGATGGTAAAGCAACATGGCGCCATGCTTGCCAAGGGACGGCTTTTGGGAATTCAGTTTGATACGCTTTTTACAGATGATTTGTATTTTGAAATCAGCAGACATGCAATTGCAATGGCAGAGAAGCTGAAAGAAGGTTTTAAAGAAAGAGGCTATTCATTCTACCTTGATTCGCCGACCAATCAGCAGTTTATCATTTTGTCAAAACCGGAGATTGAGAAACTGAAGGATAAAGTTAGTTTTGATTATTGGGATAAGCTTGATGAAGAACATCAGGTGGTGCGTTTTGCAACCAGTTGGGCAACGAAGGCGGAAGATATCGAAGCCCTGATGGAACTGCTTGATACGCTTACATAGATGCCGGTAAAACAGATTCCAATCGAAGAAATCAAATTTGGATTAATTATTGACAGCGGTAAAGAATGGTGTTATGATGCTTTTAATTTCATATGGAAACCGTTGAAGCGGAGATAACGGCAATGATGCCTTTACAGAGAGCCTGTGATGCTGAGAGCAGGTGAGAAACAAGTTGTCAAATGGACCGCTGAGGGCGTAGTCAAATGCATTTATGCAGAGTATTCTACGACGTGTTGGTATACGTAAGTTACCGGGGATATATGCAGGTAATGCCGTATCTCGCTAAGTGCATAAGGGATAACCTTATGAATCAAGGTGGCACCACGGATATGATTTTATTCGTCCTTGACAGAAGCGGAATTCTGTCAAGGACTTTTTAATGTATGGGAGGTAGTTTTATGCTATTAACGAAACGATGGCGTTGCCACTAAGAACTGCAGAGAACCAAAGGAACAAAAAGATAATTAATTTTGGAGGAAAAACCATGAAATTTAATAATGTTGATTTTGATACTTATTTTAATAACTATCCTGATAAAGACGGATATTTCGGAAAATTCGGCGGAGTATATGTGGATGATAAGTTAAAAACCGCTATGGCTGAAATTACAGAGGCATACTATTCTATTTGTCAGTCAAGAAAGTTTATTGCAGAACTTCGCAGAATCCGTAAGGAATTTCAGGGAAGACCTACCCCTATTTCCCATTTGGAAAGACTGTCTGATGCACTTGGCGGAAGAGTACAGCTTTATGCCAAGAGAGAGGACCTTAACCATTCCGGTGCCCATAAACTGAATCACTGTATGGGTGAAGCATTACTTGCCAAATATATGGGCAAAAAGAAAGTAATTGCTGAAACCGGAGCAGGTCAGCATGGTGTGGCATTGGCGACAGCAGCTGCGTATTTCGGCTTGGAATGTGATATTTATATGGGAAGCGTAGATATTAAGAAACAGGCACCGAATGTAGCCAGAATGAAAATTTTAGGCGCAAATGTAGTAGAAGTAACCCACGGACTGCAGACCCTGAAGGAAGCAGTTGATGCTGCATTTGAAGCATACAGCAAAGAATATAAAGATGCGATTTATTGTATCGGTTCCGTACTTGGCCCCCATCCTTTCCCGATGATGGTAAGAGATTTCCAGAGTGTTGTTGGTGAGGAAGCAAGAGACCAGTTTATTGAAATGACAGGTCATTTACCGAATGCCATTGTTGCCTGTGTGGGCGGCGGTTCTAATGCAGCCGGTTTATTTGCAGGATTTTTGAATGATCCGGTAGATATCTACGGAATCGAGCCTCTCGGAAGAGGTGAAAAATTAGGTGACCATGCAGCAAGCCTTAAGTATGGTACAGAAGGTATTATGCATGGATTTAACAGTATCATGTTAAAGGATGAAAATGGGGAACCTGCTCCTGTTTATTCCGTTGCCAGCGGTCTTGATTATCCTTCCAGTGGTCCTGAGCATGCATTCTTACAGGAAATCGGAAGAGTGAAATATGATGTTATCAATGACGAAGAGACTATTGATGCATTCTTTAAACTTTCCCGTTTAGAAGGTATTATTCCTGCAATTGAAAGTTCTCATGCAGTTGCTTACGGTATGAAACTTGCCAAAACAATGAATCACGGCTCCGTTCTTATCAATCTGTCAGGACGTGGTGATAAGGATATGGACTATATTATTGAAAAATACGGAATCAGATAAAAACAACGAATTCCGGGCGATGAGTTTGTAACTTCTTACCACTTAGTTTAAGAAGTTTTAATACTCTGTTCATATTTGAATAGTTGAATATAAACCGCAAATCTGTTACAATAAGATTTGCGGTTTTTCGTTGTTGGGCTTCAGCCCGTTTTTCGAGGGAGTTTCTCAGAAGAGAAACGAACTGAAGAAAAACAAATAAACCACCCGCTAAGCGGGTGAGTCAACGGCCAGCTTTAGCTTCAAGCAAAAACCTCCCGTGCTATAATGAGTG
>JAFZDQ010000028.1 GCA_017561085.1 Lachnospiraceae bacterium | reverse complement strand
CTCGTGTCGCTGGTTCGATTCCGGCTCTGGGCATCTTTTATGTAATAAATATGGGCCACTAGCTCAGGTGGTAGAGCACTTGACTTTTAATCAAGTTGTCCGGGGTTCGAGTCCCCGGTGGCTCATTTAGAAATCTTGGAATAAATTATTCCAAGATTTTTTTGTATTCTTTCATTTATTTGACGGAGTAAGAGACAAAGGGTTATAATGATACTGGAAAATTAGAGATAAGCGGAGGTATTATTATTTGAAAAATATTCTTGAATATGCGAAAGCGGTATATGCGTTAAAAACTTTTGAAATAAAAAGTATACCGGGACATGAAGGCGGTAGAAATCAGGTATACATATGTAGTGAAAATAATGAAAATAAATATGTTCTACGAATTTCTGCTTTAGGAGATAAGAAAGAAGATTATTTAGCTGAAACAGAATTTGTTCACTACCTGGCACAAAATGGTGCATCCGTAGCAGATGTATTTCCCTCAATAAATGATAAATATGTTGAGAAATACGAAGAAAACGGAATAGAAGTCTATTTGAGTTTATTTGCTTATGCAAAAGGAATGTTGATTTCAGACAATGGTTATCGATACAGAGATGGCGCTCCGCTGACAGAATATTTTTATAATACCGGGAAAACGCTTGGTAAAATTCATCAGTTATCAAAAACGTACACAGCTAATAATACACGTGCAGATTATTTCGATATATATAATGAAGATTATATCAATAAGTTAATACCTGATATTTATGAGGACTTAAAATGTGCAATTTATAATCGTTTACAGCAATTCAGGAAGTTTTCTAAGCAAAAGAATAATTATGGATTAGTACATTTTGACTATAGCGACGGAAATTATCATATTGATATGAATACGGGTGAATTGACCGTATTTGATTTTGACAATTGTGTCAATTGTTGGTATATGTTTGACCTTGCGAATTTATGGACACATGGATTTGGATGGTGCCAATTTGAGTCTGATCCACAGAAGCGTTTTGATTTTATGAAAATGTATTTTGAAACAATTCTAACAGGTTATCGGAGTGAAACTGATATCGGGGAAGGTGACCTTTTGGAACTGCCGTTATTTATTGATATGGTATTAATTGAAAATATTGTAGATGAATTTGAATGCTGTGCGCGTGAGGGTGAAGAGTTAGACTATGAAGATATAGAAGATGCAGCAGAGTGCTTAATCCGGAACATTCCTTATGCCGGAATTATGGAAAATGAGTTTTTTGAAGATTAAAGGATAATGCATCAAAAGGAGAAAACAATGGAAAGAATATGTCAGTTTTTAAAAGAAGCAGGAGTTTATTATTTGGCAACAACAGATGGTGACCAGCCGCGTGTCCGTCCCTTTGGTACAGCGCATATATTCGAGGGAAAATTGTATATTCAAACGGGTAAAATAAAACCGGTTTCCAAGCAAATTGAAAAGAATTCCAAGGTTGAAATTTGTGCTTTTAAGGATGGAAAATGGGTCAGAGTAGCAGGTGAACTTTGCTCTGATGATCGTATGGAAGCGAAAAAATCCATGTTAGATGCATATCCTAATCTGCGGGGAATGTACGACGAAAATGATGATAATACACAGGTTTTATACTTTTTGAAGGGTGTAGCTACCTTCAGTAGCTTTGGCGCACCGGACGAAGTAGTGGAATTTTAACAGAATTTTATATGTGAATTCTATGAAAGAAGCGGAGAATATATCATGTGCACATTTAGGTTAAGAGCAGTTACGGCAGAGGATGCGAAGACGTTGTTCGATTGGACAAACGACCCCGTGACAAGGCAGAATTCTTTTCAAAGTAAGCCGGTTTTGTGGGAGGAGCATATCGCATGGCTTCAAAGGAAGTTAGAGGATGAGAATTGTTTTTTCTTTATTCTGACGGACGGAGAAAGGGATTACGGTACCATACGTGTTGATTATTTGCCGAAAGAAGGATATGGTTTGATTTCTTTCAGTGTAGCGCCCGGACAAAGAGGAAAAGGTCATGGCCGGAGTATGCTTTTTTTACTGGAGAATTTCTTGAAGGAATTTCAAGCGGAAGAGTATAAACAAAAAAGATTAAATCTGACCTTACTTCGTGGGGAAGTAAAAAAGGAAAATACTGCCAGCCGCAGGTGCTTTGAAGCAAACGGCTATAAAGTGGAGAATGAAATTAGTGGAGAATTGATATTTTCTAAGAGAATCTAAGAAATCTGAGGACATAGGATATGAAACGAACGATAAAGGAAATTATACTGAGAGTCATAATTTTGCTGATAGGTCTCACCATCGCACATTTGGGCGTGACCTTGTTTTTACTTGCGGATTTAGGGGCAGACCCGTTTAATGTTTTGATTCAGGGACTTTTCAGGACAATAGCCGAAATTACCGGCATTCCCTGGTTGACACACGGATATACCCATATGGCAGTTTGCTTTTTGATAATTATAGTTCTGCTTATTGTTGATAAAAGTTATATTAAGATAGGTACCTTATTGTGTATGTTTTGCGGTGGCCCGATTATTGACTTTTTTACCTGGCTATTCGGTAGTGTAATTCATGCCGGAAATCCTTTTGTAATAAGGATTTTGGTTCTGGGACTGGGATGCGTGATATTGGCTTACGGAATGACGATTGTTATTAAGTCTGATTCGGGAACCGGTCCGAACGACCTTGTGGCCATTGTAATCAGTGACAAAACGAAAAAACCCTTTGGGATTATGCGTATCGTGGTGGATGTGTGTTTTGTGGCGGCCGGATTTTTGATGGGCGGAGTCGTTGGTATCGGAACCATTATCTGTGCGGCGCTTGTAGGGCCCGTAGCCGGTATATTCCTGCCCGTTAATGAAAAAATGGTAAATACCATTGTGGACAAATTTATGAGGAAATAAGTTATTTGCGAAGATAGGAGCGTAACGATGAAAATTCATGAAACTGCGCAAATTGCAAAAGGTGCCGTTGTTTTTGGTGATATCACCCTCGGTGAAAAAAGCAGTATTTGGTATAACGCTGTGGTAAGAGGGGATGATGGCCCCATTACAGTGGGAAAATACAGTAATATTCAGGATAATTGTACCATTCACTTAGATCCCGGAAATAAAGTAACCATCGGTGATTACGTGACTATTGGGCACGGGGCGATTGTACATGGATGTACCATCGGGAATAATTGTCTGATCGGAATGGGCGCAATTATTTTAAACGGGGCAGTAATCGGAGATAATTCCATTATCGGTGCCGGTGCGCTTGTAACCGGGGGAAAAGTGATTCCGCCGGGAAGTATGGTGCTCGGAAATCCGGGAAAAGTGATGAGAGAAGTTAGTAGCGACGAGATAGAAAACATCCGTAAAAATGCACTTCATTACGCAGAAAAACAAATGTGGGAAGGTTAAAATGGAGCAGAAGCAGGCAAAGAAAAACAACTTCACATTGTTGTTAATTATGACGATGGTATTCATTGTAGTTACAGCCATTGTCGGAATTATAGTTTTCCGTATTTATATTGGGAATTTCAGACAGACCGGTGATACCAAAACCTATAGCCGGTACTATGTGATGATCGTGGATGACAGGAAAGATTCTTTCTGGCAGGCAGTATATCAGGGTGCTTATGAGGCAGGTCAAAAAGAAAATATCTATGTTGAGCTGCTTGGTGAAAATCTCTCCAGAGACTATGAAAAAACAGATTTGATGAGAATTGCCATTGCATCTGATGTGGACGGAATTATTGTTGTTGCGGATGAAAGTGATTTGATGACGGAACTGATCGATGAGGCTGCTGCCGAAGGAATTCCGGTAGTTACGCTTTATAGTGATAATACCAAAAGTAAGCGATGCAGTTATGTAGGAATCGGTAGTTACAATCTGGGAAGAGAGTACGGCAGACAGGTTCTGCAAATAGAAGAAAGCAGGAAGAGCCGGAAAGAAAGTGCTGACGGCGGATCAGAAGACGGAACGGACGGTTCCCCGGCCAATACAGAGGAAAGTAACGATCCTTTAAAGGTAACGGTTCTTGTAAATGCACATGCAGAGGATTCTTTGCAGAATATTTTGTGTTCCGGTATCCAGGAAACCATTGATATGGAAAAAGGGGATGATACCCGCATCGAAATGACGCTTGTGTCAGTAGATGAAAGCAATGCGTTTTCCGTAGAGGAATCGATCAGGGATATTTTCATGACTTCGGATATTCCGGATATTATTGTGTGCCTGAATGAATTAACCACAACCTGCGCGTATCAGACTGTGGTAGACTATAACCGGGTAGGACAAGTGGATATCTTGGGTTATTATGATTCGGAAACGATCTTAAAGGCCATTGAAAGAAATGTTATTTATGCTACGGTTTCCATTGACACCATGCAGATGGGCAGGTCTTGTGTGGATGCTATATCCGAATATCATGCATTAGGAAATACCAGCCAGTATTTTACGGCAGACATTTCTCTTGTAAATAAGAAGAATGTTTCCGGGTATCTGGAAGGAGGAGACACGAATGAAAAATAAGTGGAGCAGCCTTCCTTTGCAGGGAAAAATCAGTGTGATATATATTTATGCCAATGTGATGATTTTGATTGTAAATATCATTCTTCTTATGGGCATTAACAGTATGACGAAAGAAATCGATAAGGTTTATCAGGGCAATCTCCACCTAAATGAGGTGTCGGAGGCTCTCTCGGGAGTACAGGACAGTATGACCTCATATTTAAGTGTAAAAACAACGGATTCCCTGGAGAACTATTATCGCAATGAGCAAATTTACCGTGAAATGGTACAAGAACTGAACGGAAAAGTTACCGGTGCCGGTTTTGACCGTATGGAAAGAAATATCCAAAATATGTCAGAACGGTATCTGGAGGCAGTAAATCAGACAGTTGAAGCAAAGCGTGGACGTAATGTTGAAAAATACAGGGTGCGGTATGAAAACGCTACGCAGCTTTATCAATATATCAGTACATACATCAACAGCTTGAATAATGAGCAGTTTAAGCATAATACCGAAAATTATACCGAGTTGTCGGAGACGTTTAAATATTTTGAATTTGTCAGTATCCTGATTATGTTTTTCGTTATCATCGGTAACGTGGGTTTGATTATTAAGCTGGCAGGTGACATTGTCAGCCCGTTAAAGCATTTGGCAGGACAGGCAGATGAAGTGGCAAAGGGTAATTTTGAAATTGAATTATCAGAGGTAGGAACCCAGGACGAAATCGGTATTGTAACCGGTGCATTTAACCAGATGGTTACCAGTATCCGTAAATATATTGAGACAATCCGTCAGAGTATGGAAGTGGAGCGTGCCCTGAAGGAAAAGGAACTGATGATGGAAGCCCACTTAAAGGATGCCCAGCTGAAGTATCTGCAGGCGCAGATTAATCCTCATTTTTTGTTTAATACATTAAATGCGGGCGCTCAGCTTGCCATGATGGAGGGCGCGGACAGAACCTATCAGTATGTTCAGAATATGGCTGAATTCTTCCGTTATAATGTAAAAAAGGGAGAAGAAACCGTAAGCATCAGCGAAGAAATTGAGCTGGTAGATAATTATATTTATATTTTAAATGTACGTTTCTCCGGTGACATTCATTTCGAAAAGAAGATAGATGAAACACTTTTACATGTGCCCATGCCCAGTATGATTTTGCAGCCTATTGTAGAAAATTGTGTAAATCATGGAATCCGTGAGATGGCCGGCGAAGGCAAAATCGTTCTTTCCGTATACCGGATTGATGATGTGGCGTGCATCAGTATTAAGGACAATGGCGTGGGTATGAGTGAGGAGACCATCCGCAAAGTGTTGAGCGGTACTTACCGGGAAGAAGAAATGGCGGCCGGCTCCAACGGTATCGGTATGGACAATGTTATCGGCAGGCTCAAGCTTTTTACGGAAAGTGAAGATGTAATGACCATTGTCAGCGAGGGTGAAAACAAGGGTACGGAAGTGATTATCTACCTGCAGATTAAGGAGCGTGAGGAAGAAGATGTATAAAATTATGTTGGCAGATGATGAAGGTATCGTGATTGATTCGACGAAATTTATCATCGAAAAAGAATTCGGGAATGAATGTGAAGTCGAATTTGCCAAGACGGGAAGAAGCGTGATTGAACTGGCCGAGACCTTCCGGCCTGATATTGCCATTATGGATATCCAGATGCCGGGAATTAACGGAATCGAAGCCATGAAGGAAATCAGACAAAGTAACCGCAACGTGATTTTTATCGTCATGTCTGCTTATGATAAATTTGATTATGCCAAGGAAGCCATTAAACTGGGTGTTTTGGAATATATTACCAAGCCCATGGAAAGAACCAAATTAGTTGCGGCGATTAAGAAAGCAATGGAACTGGTTGATAAAGAACGCCTTCGCAGGAGCAACGACCTGATGATTAAGGAGAAGCTGGAAACCGTAGTTCCGATTATTGAAAGCGGTCTTATTTATAATATTCTTCTGCAGGAGCATTTTACCGAGGATATTGAAAATTATAAAACGATTCTCGGTATCGATACCAAATATGCATATATGGTTGCGGTGGTTTGCGGTGATGCCCAGGAAGGCAATCATATGACCAATGCCGTGGGCAGTAGTGTTAGGATGCAAAAGCATTATCAGGAAGCCAGGGAATGCTTAAAAGAGTATTTTGATTGTATTGTCGGAACCGTTATGGCCAATAAGATCGCGGTTTTAGTGCCGTGTGAAAGTAATCAGATGGACTATAACGACCGTATTGAACTGATTGAAAAAGCAAGGGAGCTTGTCCGGAAAATGCGTCGGAAAACGGATATCAGTTTCCGTGTCGGAATCGGGAAACCGGAGGAACTGGATAAACTGGCCGATTCCTACAATCAGGCATTAAATGCGTTGATTATGACGACAGGAAGTGTTGCCCATGCGGATGACCTTCCCATTGGTTGTGATTATGAAGAGGATTATCCCGTTCACTTGGAAAAAGAGCTTTTTGAGGCAGTAGAAAAAGGTGAAGTAAACAAGGGAATTGATGCCGCCAGAGTATATTTTGACTGGATGGTGGAGAATAATCCGGACAGTATGATGGAAATTAGGACGAAGATTCTGGAGTTTGTTTTATGGGCAGAGCATCTTGCTTATGAAAAAGGCGGTATGACCTATCAGTTCAGGTCCAGACAGGATTATCTTCCGACTGTGATGGGAACGACGGATTATGGTCAGATGAAAGACTGGTTTGTAGGAAAAATCATAGAAGCCTGCCGTAACGTTGTAAGCAAACGGGCAGAAAAATCAGGAAGTCTCGTGGAGACGGCCAAAGACTATATCCGCAATAATTTCAGTAAAGATATTTCTCTGGATGACGTTTCCAGGGTGGTAAATGTAAGTCCCTATTATTTCAGTAAAATTTTTAAAGAGGATACCGGTGAAAATTTCATTGAATATCTGACAGGAATCAGGATTAACAGGGCCAAAGAATTGCTGGATACGACAGAGTTTTCCATGAAGGAAATCTGTGGTATGGTGGGGTATTCGGACCCGAATTATTTCAGCCGTTCATTTAAAAAGAATGTTGGTGTTACGCCTACCGAATACAAGGGAAGCGGAAAGGGAGAGGTTTAAAATTCGTGAAAAAGGGAATAAAGAAGCTGCTGCTTTTATCGATTTTATCAGTTCTGTTGTGCGGATGTGCATCCGGAGAAGATAAGCGGGATGAGAATGTAGCGGCAGAAGAGGAAAAAATACAAATAGGGATGAGCTTTGACTCCTTTGTTATTGAAAGATGGCAAAGAGACAGGGATGTTTTTGTGTCCATGGCAAAGGAACTGGGCGCGGAAGTAAATGTCCAGAACGCAAACGGTGATCTGGAGGAACAAAAGAAGCAGATTGATTACTTTATTAAGAAGGACGTGGATGCTATTGTGATTGTTTGCGCGGATTCCGCAGGCTTAAAGGAAGATGTGGAAAAAGCCAAAAACGCAGGAATTAAGGTGATTGCGTATGACCGGTTGATTACAGATGCGGATTTGGATTTGTACATATCCTTTGACAACGAAATGGTTGGAACCATGATGGGGGAGGCCCTGGTAGAGAATGGTATTACACAGGGGAGTAATGTCTTAATGCTGGGCGGTCCGGAAACGGATAACAATGTACCCCGCGTAGAAGGGGGATTCAAAGCCGTAATGGAAGCAAATCAAGTGAACATTTTGGATTCCATTCATGCCGATGGCTGGCGCGCGGAAGTGGCAGGGAACTATGTGTATGACCATATGGATACCGTAGCGCAGACACAGGCTATCATGTGCGGAAATGATGACCTTGCCAGTAAGGTAGTGCATGCGCTTTCGGAAAAGCGTATGGCCGGCGAAATTCTGGTGGTGGGTCAGGATGCGGATTTGGAAGCTTGCCAAAGAATCGTGGAAGGAACCCAGGTAATGACGGTTTATAAGCCTGTGGAGAAGCTGGCCCAGCGTGCAGCGGAGTGTGTGATTATGCTGGTAAAGGGCGAAGAAATTTCCGGAAGCGATGTTACCATGATTGATAACGGCGGATATCAGGTTCCTTACGTGAGCCTTGCACCGATTAGTGTGAACGAAGAAAACATGAATGAAATTATCATCGGCAGCGGGTTCCATTTGAAGGAAGATGTCTATTTGAATGTACCGGATAAGATGCCCTAAAAAATAGAAAAAGAAAGAAAAGGACAGTGATAATGATGTGACCCCAAAAAGTTAGACTTTTATTGCGTAACAGATTTAACGTCTGTTACGCATTTTTTATGCAGCTAGGAGACGGAGTCTGTATTCAACTGGACTCATCCATCCTAGTTTCTGCTTAATTCTTTGTTCATT